>JALUUU010000147.1 GCA_027021185.1 archaeon
CGGAATGACGGCCATTATAAAAGAAATAAATAAATAAAACCCTCCCCAACATAATTACCCATGGGTGTAGATTTTCATTACGACTCCCACGAGAATGTTCTCCACATAACCGTGAACCACCGGTTCAAGACCAGGCAGGATGTGGACTACGTCATCGGGCAGATAAAAAACAAGGCCAAGGCCGTGGGAAGACCGTATTTCCTCACGGACCTCACTAACCTGGAGGTGGACTCTGAGGTCGTGGACTACCTGGGGGAGCAGGTGAAGAAGCTCGCAGACGACTACGCCCTGGGGATATACAGGTACTCCACCTCTCCCTACATCAGGGTCGTCTTCAGGTCCCAGGGGATAACCAAGGGATTCAAGTCAAACATCTTCAACAGCAAGGAAGACGCCCTCAGGGCTCTGCGCGCCGATAAACGCTCAGGATAATCTTCTTTATATTGCTTGAGCTCCCCTCAACTATGCAGGGGTATCACCCTCAGGAGGGGGGTGCCGTCGAGGGCGTCCAAGTGCCTTACGCGGACTTTCTTTCCCTTTATATCTACGACCTCCACCGTTGCCAATCCTATGGGGTTCGGCCTCTCGGGGCTGCGGGTGGCGAAGATCCCCCTCTTTCTCTTGCTGCTCCACAGCACATCCCTCCCCGCCTCGTGCATCCAGTAGAGAACCCTCAGCCTCCTCGCCCCTGCGATGCTGCTCACCATCTCCCTGTCCCTCAGCTCCAAGACCGAGACCGCCTCTCTGTTTTTGCCCTGCTTGGGCGCCTCATCAAGGGTCTTGTAGGGGGACCTGATGGTTCCTATGGCTTTGAGGAGGACGGGCCTCATACCCCCCACCCTACCTCCCGATCTCCTCCCAGATGTGCTTGAAGTAGTTCTGGTACAGGTTTATACAGCTCTTGTTTCTGTTGTAAAGGGCGAAGGGATAGTCGGCGGGATCGTCGGAGGCCAGGATAAGCTCCTCGTCGTCCACGAGGATGAATCGGGAGTGGTCGTGGTTGAAGGGATGAAACTCCGCCCCTATCCTTTCCAGGGCATTCTTCGTCTGCTCTTCGAACATCCCCAGGGCCTTCACCTTAACCCCCCTGTCCGCAGCTCTCTTAAGGGCCTCCTCAAGCTCGGTGGTTGGTATGGGGTTCCTGCCGATTATCAGGATCTCCTCCTTCGCTGAGTCAATGACCTCAGCCATCTTCTCCCTTATCTTCTTCCTCCCCTTAAGAGTCCATATGAAGTTCTCCATCTCGTTGCTGATGAACTGGTTCTTCTTGATGGATGTGGTGAACTCCAGAAGGGTGTCCACGGCCTTCTTCCTCTTTCTCAGCTCCCTCTGAAGGATTTTCTCGGGATCGACGGCCTTAAACCGCTTGGGCCTGCCAGGCTGGGACTCTACAAACCCCCTGCTCTCGAGGCTCTGAAGGATGTCGTATTCCCTGGAGTAGGGGATGTCCGCGACCTCCCGGATCTCTTTTACCGTGGAGGGGCCCTGAACCACCAGGGCGAGATAAGTCTTGGACTCGTACTCTGTCAGGTTGAATAGTCTTAGCTGCTCTATGAATTTCTGGCTGATCATTTTGTCCATGATTTTCTCTATCTTCTTCATAAATCTTTTGTACTCTAGCATTAGTGTTAAAATTAACTTAAAAATGAGTAAAAAATGAAAAGATTTATATACTTAGAATAGGGTAAAAATATCCTCCAGTATGGTAGGAGGAAAAGAATATGGTGAATCTCAGAAAAGTTAGCGCTATCGCTACGGGAGCCCTATTCGTGGGCGCCACCCTCGGAATGGCAGCCGCCGTAACCGTTCCGAGCGACTTCAAAGCATCGATGCTCGCTGACAAAGGCGTGGCCAAGGCACAGCTGGTAGTTGGCAAAGAAGCCCCCGGCAAAGTTGCCGACACCGCCAGCGCCCAGATCATCGCAGACGCGGCCAAGACCAAGCTCGCCTACACCGCCCCGGGAGGAGACATCGAGATTAAGTACGGCAGCAAAAAATGGGACGACGGAACCACCAACGGAGCATGGATTAACAGCACCCAAGACACCCTAAGCACAGACATCAAAACAACAACCTACGACGGCCAAATACTAA
>JALUUU010000148.1 GCA_027021185.1 archaeon
GATGGAACTGCACAAACTCCATGTCCTTTAGGGGCACCCCTGCTCTCAGGGCCAGGGCCATGCCGTCCCCGGTGTTTATCAAGGCGTTGGTGCTCTTCAGGTATACCCTGCCGTATCCCCCCGTGGCTAGGATCACCGCCTTAGCCCTGAAGGCGCACACCTCGCCCTTCTCCAGGCTGTAGGCCAGGACCCCGGCGCATCTATCCCTGTTCTCGGCCAGTACGAGGGACGTCGCCAGGTATTCGTCGTAGAAGGCGACCTCCCTGCTCAGGGCCTGCTCGTACATGGTGTGGAGGAGGTTGTGCCCCGTCCTGTCTGCGGCGTAGCACGTCCTGGAGTAATCCGATCCCCCGAAGGGGCGCTGGGCTATCCTGCCGTCCTCTGTCCTGGAGAACAGTGTCCCCCAGTGCTCCGCCTCTATCACCCTGTCGGGGGCCTCCCTGCAGAGCACCTCCACCGCGTCCTGGTCGGCGAGGTAGTCGCTTCCCTTGACGGTGTCGTAGGCGTGTTTCTCCCAGCTGTCCTCCTCCCCCAGGGCGGCGTTTATCCCTCCCTGGGCCGCTACAGAGTGGGAGCGCAGGGGATGCACCTTGGATATGACGGCGGCATCTGCCCCGGATGCCTCTATGGCAGCTCTCAGGCCCGCGAGTCCTCCCCCTACAATCACCACGTCATGGGCGGGCATTCCTCTATTGAAGGGACTCCTCTATGGCTCTAACGAGGTCCTCCTTCCTGGGCACGCCGACGAACCGCACCTTGCCGTTTATCACTATCGTCGGCACCCCTGTTATGCCGTACTTAGCGACTCTATCCTGGGCGTTCCAGGCGTTGACTTCTTCCACCTCTACGGAGTCTCCGAATCCCGGAGCCACTTCCTTAACGAGCTTTTTCGCCCTCGGGCAGTATGGACATGTGGGCGTGTAGAAAACCTCAATTTTTACAGCCGTATAAACACCTCCGAGTTAATTATGGGCTCAGACTTTTATCTTTTTTGGGTTCCCCCTCCTGGCTCCAGCCCCGCTGGCGGTAGTACTCCCGGAGCATCCTCAGGTGCTCCTCCCGGCTCACCCTTCTGTCCTTCACTTTCTCCATGTAAAGCCTCTCGGGGAGATAGTCTTCGCCCATATCCATGCCCTCCCGGTAGTTGAAGGCCCTTGCGGCGGTGGCTATCCTCCCCGCTATCTCCCTGAGCTGGTCCAAGGTGTAGTCCACCCCCGTCAGAGCGGTGATGCATTTCTTTATGTCCTCCCAGGGAATCAGATCCCTGTAGAACTTGCACATTATGATGGAGTCGAAGAGGGTCAGCCTGTCCTCGTAGTCTATGAAATCCCGGACCTTGTCCCTGGGATCATCGGGGCTCTTTCCAGTGAGCTCCGCCACGTAGTAGGTGGCCCTGAGGTGGCAGGCGCCCCGGGAGCTGGTGCCGTATGCCAGGGACATGCCCTTGAGGAGCCGTGGGTCGTAGCCCGGGAGGTCGAGGCCCTTTACGTGAACGGCCAGGTCAGGGATCCCGAGCTTGTGGCTCGCCCTCCTCACGCCCTCCGCGAGAACAGCTCCGAGACCCTTCTTCGCGGCCATGTCCCTTATCAGCTCCTCAGCTTTGGTGGCATCACCATACTCTATTCCCTCGTCGATAATCCCTCTGTGCCCTGCCTCCATGACCAGGGCGATAAGGCTTCCCGTGGTTATGGTGTCCATTCCGAGGCGGTCGCAGAGGTCGTTTAGGTGGGCTATCTCCTCGAGGCTCTGGATGGCGCAGAGGCCGCCGAAGGCGAAGACTGTTTCGTACTCAGGTCCCTCGATCTCCAGCCCTTTGTGGGGCCCCTTCTTCACCCTGGCGAGTTTTCCGCAGGCGATGAAGCAGTTACGGCATGCCTTGGGCCGGGCGTCCATCTCCTCCACCAGGTAGTCGGCGCTTATCCTCTCGATATCCTCGGAGCTCCCTGAGGTCCAGTACCTGCTGGGGAAGCCGTGGAGGTGGTTCAGCACCTTGGCCATCTTAAGGGTGCCGTATTTCCTGAAGCCCTCCACCCCAGGGTTGTTGACGCCTTTTTCTCGGAGGCGCTTGGAGAACCTCTGGAGGCCA
>JALUUU010000149.1 GCA_027021185.1 archaeon
CCATAAGAAGATCAGCCATATCAACCCTGGCTTTATAGGCTACCCTCTCCTTAGTGAGGCTGGCCCTTGTTATGAGCTGCTGCCAGTTTTCATGAGGAACATTTATCTCCGGGGTATCCTCAGCGCTCAGAATCTTCGCCTTGGGCTGGATAAAGGCGGTGATGGCGTTGAGACTGGTGGTCTTACCGCTGGCGGTCTCACCACAGATGAACAGGGACATGCCCTGCTCCACGCACATCCACAGATACGCGGCCAGCTGTGCACTGTATGTGTTCCAATTAATTAGCTGCGTAATGCTTATGGGTGTGGCGGCGAACTTCCTAATGGTGAAGCTGGAGCCTCGCTTGCTGATGTCCCTTCCATATATTATGTTTATCCTAGAACCGTCGGGGAGGGTGCCGTCTATAATGGGCCTCGACCTGCTGATGGGTTTGTCCATCATCTCGCTGACCCTGTAGCAGTACTCGTTCAGATCCCCCTCGTAGTAGAAGCCGACGTTGGTCTCAACAAGCTTGAAGATCTTGTGAAAGATGAAAATGTTCCCGATGCCACAGCAGTGGATGTCTTCAATGTAGTGGTCCCTTATAAAAGGCTCCAGAACCCCAACCCCAGCCATGTCCTTCATGAGCTTGTATCTCAGCATTTCAAATTCTTCAGGGGTTACAGGGATTTTCTCTTCTTTTTTTCTTATGAAACTGGGGAACCTGCTTTTTTCCTCTCCAATGCTGCAGAGGTTGCCCAGCATCTGATCGAGCATGTACTTGAACTCCCTGGAAGTTCTCGGCTCCATTTGGGCAGGAATAATCGCCAGCATCTTATTCCTGAGGCGGAGATATTTCTCCCTGAGTTTAGGGGAGAACTTGGGCTCGATTGCATAGTACCTGATCTCCGCTTCCCCCTTTTTCTTGACAACATGGATGAAAATCGGGTCACCCACTGGGTATATTAGGTTTATCTCGTCTAGATCCCCCAGGTCTTTGTGGAGCTGCACATGGAACTGTGGGAACATCCCTGTTTTCTTGGCAAAACGCGTTACGTACTCTCTCAAATGGGGATTACGCTCCATCGCCCTTTTGAAAGATGTTTGCGGATCCATTTTCGCCTCCTACGCTATAGCTGAGATCTCCATGACAAATCCTATCCTCGGCTCCACCCTGAACCCAATTGCCTGGCTAACCTGCCTCATCCCTCCCCTGAACCTGTTAACCGTTATGCTGCGCTTTATGCTCCCCTCTATGAACTTCAGGTTCAGTTTAAAGTGAATGTCACACACCGCCCTGAGAATCTTCAAGGCGTTAGGATCGAAGAGGGTTGGGTCGACAGTGATAATAACGAGTTTGTCCATGCTGATGATCTTCTTCAGGAAAGAGATCAAGGCAAAGATATCCTTTTTTGTGAGCTTCTCCACTATCAGTGAATTCAAGGTGTCGATTATTATCGCATCGTTTTCATAGAGCTGCCTCGCGTTCATTAACCTAACGAGGAAGTCTTCCCGCGGCACAACCCGTCCCATGGTGGGGAACATCGGGATGAAGAGGAGTTTTTTCATGCGCAGGTACTCCCCCACGCCGTAGCTGAGGGAGCGCATCTGGTTTATGAAGTCCTTGGTGGTGAGCTCAGAGGAAACGTATGTGGCAGAATGCCCGTTAACCAGGAAGCCGAAGAGAAGCCTCTGGCTGACAATGCTTTTGCCTGCGCTGTCCTCCCCCTCCACCAGTAGAAGAGACCCTGCGGGTATTTTAGATCCGATTCTCCTGTGAAGCTCATCTGTCTGCAGAGTAATGCCAAGATACTTCCTGTCCTCCATGATACCACCCACGATAAAATCTAATCATAAAGGTTATTTTTCAGAACCCGAAACACCCCTCACTTATCGAAGAGCGCCTCATCGATCACACCTCCCACGGCAACCTTAGCAGTGTGCTTGCCGATCCCCACCGGGGTTGCGTTAACCAGGATAACCTCTTTAGGATCCCAGAAATCGTTGTCTATATTAGTCGAACGGTTAACTATCTCTATATACGGATCAGGAATCAGGGCCCCATCAACAAAGGCAACAGTGGAATTAGGGTTCAAGACGGTGCTGCCCGTGTTAAGGACATATATGCTGGTGTTTTCGTCTCCTGGATAAACATGAATAATCTTTACGTCGGTACGCATTTTCTGGGCCGTGACCTTGGTTTTTTCCTTAATACCCGAGCTGATTACGTCTACATTGCCGCTGGCCACTGAGGCTATGCCCGTGGCAATCGCCACGGAAGCAACGAAGAGGATCAAATGTGTCGCCGTAACGCTGAAACCCAACCCATCACCTCCTGAAGGTAAAGCTGGGGCTCCAGATCCGCCCCTGGACCAGAAGCCTGGCCTCGTGCCATCCCTGGACTAGATTATTAGATGAGTTAGTTACCTGCACCACCTCCCCCGGCTCCCATAGAGAGTCACCATCGCCCACGACCACCAGCACGCTGCCCTCCAGCCACTCTCCATCGACGCTGGCCCTGACATCATTCAGCTCATAGAATGTTGCGCCGCTGTTGACGGCATATACAGATATAGTACTGGAAGCATTCACGTGGACTATGTCGAGGGAGCTGCGGAGGTCCTTAGCCAAGACGTCGCCTGTTGACGAAATCAGAGACCCCGAGGATGTTATGCTGGTGTTAGCTATTCCGACGAAGGCACTCACCACAACCAAGGAGCCCACAAAGAAAATAAGGGAGGGCACAACACTTCCCGACATGTTAGATGAGCTCTAAACCCTTAAAGATAAGCCTTTTTTTTCAAGATCCGAAACATAGCCGCCCGTTTTCTACACCCTTAGCATAAGTTTTTATAGGCTTTTATATGAATCTCAATGAGATGAAGCTGGAGAGAAAACCATTCCTCGTCTTACTACTCGTGATATACGTCGTGGTGATGGTGGGGATGTATCGCGCCCTTCTTCTCCTGGGCCCCCTTGATCCATCCCTGCTTAGATACGATGCCGACCCCATGCGGCACGGCTACAAGATATTCTTTTTCTCAATGCAGAACGCCCCCGTAATATATATCGCCTTTCTGGTGACCCTCATCGGCAGCGTCATGTACCTTCGAACCAGAGCCGTTAAGTGGGACATCCTGGCGAGCAGCTCTGCCAAGCTCGCTACCCTATTCTGCACCCTCGTATTGGTCAATGGCGCCATTTTCTCCAACCTCGCATGGGGCGCCTACTGGAACTGGGATCCGAGACAGACAACGGTATTGTTCCTCTGGTTTATCCTGGCTGGATACCACTCCCTGCGTCTGGCCATAAGGGAGGAAGAGGCAAGAGCCAGGCTCTCGGCTGTGGTTGGGATCCTAGGCTTTGTCGGCGTTCCCTTGACCCACATCTCAGCCACCATATGGACCTCAAACCATCCCCAGATATATGATCGTGCCTCGGGGGCGGGGTTCTCCCTCGACTCCAGCACATTACTGACCTTCCTCCTTATGCTCATAGGAGCCGTCGCTCTGTATGCGATCCTCCTATGGCTCACCATTAGAATCAAAAACCTCGAGAGAAGCTACTCCCACAGGTCTGGAGGATAAAAATGGAAGAATTTAAGAGCATATTCGCAGTGGCCGCAATTCTCTGGACAGGCGTTATCATATACCTCGCCTATATCGACGCTAGGCTGAGGAAGCTGGAAAAGAAAAGCGGATAAAAGAGGGTGGTGTAAACGGAGAAAAAACACAAGGTTCTCCTAGGCATAGCGATAATAGCCCTGAGCCTGTGGGCCGGGATTAGCGCTATAGAGGATTTTCTGAACCCGATAAAATTCGTGAGCGAGGTCACCGCCGAGCCGGAGAAATACATGAACCGGAACGTCCAGATAGCGGGGCTCATAATAAGGGAAACTATCCAGCCTGGAGACGCCCCAAACTCTTATACATTCAAGCTCACCGACGGCAACGCCACCATAAACGTTGAATACTCCGGGTCTGATCCCGTGCCTGAGCTTAGGCCAGGGGTTGGGGTCACAGTAATAGGCGTTCTGGTCTCAGAGGACACGATAAGATCCAATAAGATCCTCAGAAAATGTCCCTCCAAGTATCAGCAGGAACTCACCAAGGCCTATCTCAGGGAACAGGGGCAGGGGCGGATGAGCACGAATATCACGGGATAAAATAATCCCGTCGAACAGCCAACAGTAACCTATATATGAGCATTAGTCTCCCATAGGCGTTATGTGGATGATATAACTACTATACAGCTCCGCAAGGCAACCAGGGACCGCCTCCTGGAGATCGGGAGGAAAAAAGAAACCTACGACGAGCTAATAAATCGCCTCATAGACTTCTACGTCGCACAAGCACGAGGGAGGATTCATGGAGCAGCTGGTATTGACTTCTTTTAAGAAAAGGATATCCAGAAAAAAAGCAGAAGAGAGAATACACAGGCACATCAGGCTTCAGACCGCCGAGGAGCTCCTGAAACGGGTTGACACCGGCTTCGGAGCCAAGGCCAGGGCGCCGTTCCAGGCGGTGGTGGAGGGGGTGCAGAACGCCGCGGACGCCATAGACAAGGCCAGGGAGGCCTTGCTTCGCTCCAGGGGGAGCGACGACTATGACGCCAGGATAAAGGTCGCCATAGATGTGGTGGACAAGTCCCGGGGAGAGCTTAAGCTCAGCATCCTCGACAACGGCATCGGCATCCCCAGAAGCAAGGTTAAGATCATAGTCAGGGCCGGGGGAACCGGCACAATAGAGTATAAGGCCTCCAGGAGCCAGCAGGGCATAGGGTGGAAGGCCGCCGCCATATATGCCAACCAGAGCACCGGGAAGCCTATTGAGATAATCAGCAAGACCTTTTCCGAGAGATACCCTCACCGCCACGTATACGACTACGGAAAGGGCAAGGTAACCAAGGTAGTGGAGGAACGCTACGAGGGAGAGTTCCCGGAGCACGGCACCCTGATGAGCCTACACCTTATAGGGGATTACTCCCGGGCCAGGGGGAACATATACGAGTTCATTAAGCGCATGGCCGCTATTCACCCATACATATCCTTCACCCTACGGGCAAACGGGGACAGGATAGAGTATCCGAAGCGCAGCAGCAAGAGCATTCCTGTACCTTCTCCCGTGCCGCCCCATCCCAACAGCGTGGAGATAGGACAGCTGAAGGACATGCTCGCGGCCCAGGTTAGGATAAGGAGCATCAGCCTGGCGGGTTTTCTCCAGAGGAGCTTCTGCAGGATAGGCAACAAAGGCGTGAACGACCTCATAGAGCGGGCGGCCATCCTCAGATACTTTGACTCCAAAGGATTCTTCGCCGGCGACATTATCAGGCGCATATCCCAGAGCGAGAAGGTTAAGGAGCTTAAGAAAGATGAGAACAAGCTCCTGAAGTATCTCCGGACTCTCGTTAGAGACGTGGAGATTGACTACGCTATGGCGGCGAGGCTCGTTAAGAAGGGGCGGCTGAGCAACGGAGCCAACATCCGCGTGCTGAGCAACAAGGAGCTCCGCAGGCTTTTCCTCGTAGAGGAAGACCTGAAGGCTCCCTTCACCCCAAAGACGACGGTGGGCATGATTCTGAACGACGAGGAAAAAGTCCGCCTCCTCACAGAGGCCCTGAGGAGCATGGCCTTTCCCGCCCCGCCCATGGACTCCTTGATGCCCATCCCGAAAGAAGTGCTGATCCAGGGGTTCACATCCATCTACGAGCCCGAGAAGCATGCCTACGTGGAGCGCAAGCCCACCAGCAGCCGAGGAAGGCCCGTGCAGGTCCAGGTCCTGGCGATGTACGGAGGCCGGATACCTGGAGACCTGAAGGAGCAGGAGAAGCTGGTTCGAATAGCCAACTGCACCCCACTGATATACGAGTTCGGGAGCGACATAATCACTCAAACAGCCAGAAGCATAGACTGGTCCCTATACAAGCTCGGGAAGAAGGGATCCCTTCCCATCGCCCCGGTTATATTCGTAGTTCACGTGACCTCCCCCCAGCTCAAGTATCTCGGCGTCGCCAAGCAGGCCGTCGGCGCCGACGACGTCATAGCCGAGGAGGTTAAGTTCGCCCTGCAGGCGGTGAGCCGGGAGCTTCGCAAGCACGTTAACTTTCTGGAGCGCAGCAAGGCAAGCGGCAAGGCCAGGGAGTTCCTTGAGCGCCACGCTAAAGTCGTGTCCAGCTCCCTGGGGAAGATGCTGGAGGTCAAGGAGAAGGATGTCTTCGAGAGGCTTCAGGTGGAGATAAGGAGAAGAAGGCCCATTGCAGAGGGAGGGAGAAGGTAAAATGGCCAAGCGGCGGAGGCAGAGGCGGATAGTTATAAAGGAGGGGATGAGCGCCGAGGAGCTTCTGGAGGTGCTCCAGGACTATGCCTCAGGGATCCTGGAGGATATACAAAAGGGCAGGAACCCCGGGTTCAATGTCCCCAACCGGGGCACAGGGAACTTCATATACGACGAGAGGAAGGACGTCATCTATCTCGGGGACAAAAAATCTAAGAGAACCTTTCATAACGTGGCAACTACTGCCGCCTTCACCCAAATGCTCTTCATCATGAGCGTTCTCCATGAGGCCGCGGAGAGGAACAAGCATCTCACCAAGAGGGAGATCTACTACCAGGACCCTGAACTCTTTAACAAGGATCAGAAGACCAGCGACGGCATCCTGGAGGACATAGCGGTAACCCTCGGGGTGACCCGTCCATGTATTCGCGTCGTTGCGGCCGCGAAGGGCGTGTGCATAGGCGACCTGACCCTGCGGGAGAGCGGCGACACCTTCAACTGCAACGCCCTGGGCCGTGGTGGCTGGTCTATTTCGCCCTTCATAGATGAGGTGGAGATCCTGGACTGCGGCGCCGAGTACGTCCTTGTGGTGGAGAAAGACGCCGCCATGATCCGCCTCGTGGAAGAGGACTTTCATAAGCGCAACAAGTGCCTCCTCATCACCGGCAAGGGACAGCCAGACATAGCTACTCGACGCCTTGTAAGAAGGCTTAACAAGGAATACGGCCTCCCTGTCTTCATCCTCACGGACAGCGACAGTTACGGAATGCAGATATGCTCCAGCTACAAGAGGGGCAGCATCTCCCTGAGCTTCGAGAGCTCCTACTTAGCTGTCCCTAAAGCCAGATTCCTAGGTCTTCTCCCAAGCGATCTGGACAAGTTCAAGATACCTCAGGCCGCCCGCCTCGAGATGACAGAGTGGGACCTTAAAAAAGCAAAAACCATGCTCGAGTATCCCTGGATAAAAAACAATAAGCGATGGAGCCGGGAACTAAGCCTAATGATAAAGCGCAGAGAAAAAGCGGAGCTCCAGGCTCTGGCGAAGCACGGTATCACCTTCATGACCGACGTATACATACCCCAGAAACTCGCGGCAAAGGACTGGATATAGGAGAAAAACATTGCCCGAAAACAACGATAATAACAACCTTGTTAATGTTCTTGGTGTATTCATCGCGATTATAGTAACATACATGTTTGGCAGAGAATTATCTCTTGCAGGACTAGTTGTATTTGCAACAATAATAGGCGTTGTTTACTTTATTCTTTTAGAATTACTTGTAAAAAATCCTTTTTTTTAAGTATTATTCTACTGTTTTGAGAGTAGAAGAAGGTATTCCAATTTATTTTGATATTTTTAAAAATTTAGAGGGTATACTAATTGAAACTGGATACGGAATTTTTTCTTTAAGATCCTCTAAAAATCCTATTTTTCTGAAAACTTTACGAAAAGATGAAATTCTAGTTGAATGTGCCGATAAAGGCAATCTGGAAAGTTTCAGGAAATTTTTGAAAGACTATTTAGAAATTCACGGTGAAAAGTTAAAAATAACAAAAATAAACATAAAAAGTAGACTTTTAGAAATCTTAAAACAACATCTCGCTCCTTATAAATTTGGATTTTACGTGAATAAAGAAACATTAATTTTGTCAAATAGAATACATTATTCAAAAATTAATAAAGAAAAGATGATAGAGAATTTAAATAAAATCATACAACTTTTAGACTTAGAAGCATGGCTCAATAAAAGCAAAATAAAAGAAGGTCGAATAATTGATGAAATTGGTGAACTTATATATCATCCAGACATAGAAGAATTTAATAAAAAACTTAAAATGGATGATCTTTCTGAGACACATAGATGGACACTTATTTTGACCTCTAAAGAAAAAATGGAATTTTTTACACCACCTTCAAATCTCAAATTAAAAGAAAGAATGCGAAGAGCATTTAGTATAAAAATAGATTATCCGATTGAGTCGGAAACTAAAATTGTTTTTCCTAACTCTTTGGAAACTTTTTATATTTATGTAATTGCCAAAGTGCCTCGTTTTATCATTTCAGAAGATATTAAAAGAATATTTGAAAGTTGTACCAACGATATGCCTAAGTTTGTAAATGCACTAAAAGCTTATGACAATCAATTTGATCTGAAATTTAAATTTGCAGATACACGACTGGTCTCTATTAGAGAAGGTGTAATGGGGCATTGGATTGCCAAAAAAGTATCCGTCATAAACCCATATTAATTGCTTGAACTGTGTTCTCTCATATTAAATAAATCTAATAAACCGGATAAAAACACGACCACGGGATATGAGAGAAGAGGAACTCACTTTTATTTTCCTATTAAACTTAAATCAGATCTTTTGTCCTTACTATGGCTACCACTTTGATTCCCTTAAAATGTCTGTCATGGGTCCATAGAGGCACATTGAGCTTCATAGAGAGAGCCAGGACGTCCACATCTTTTTCATCTAAGTGCTTAATGAGTTTCTCGGCTTCTCTTACTTTATTTATGTAGTCCTTTCTCTTGTAAATCTTAAGAGGTAGCAGAGAAAGAGCCCTTTCTATCTCACTTATTTCAACACCTGATTTATCAGAAATATAGGGAATGAATTTTCTTACCTCTTCTATTGTAAACTCGGATGTTGCGAATCTAAAGGTTCTTTTGAAAAATACCTCCCTCGAAACTCCGCCTATGAGAGCTGATACAATTGGATTAGCATCGACAACTATAAGAAGTTTCATCTAATCCCCAAAAGCCTTCAAAATCTCCCCCTCAGAGACACCCTTCTTAACTAAAGCCTCTTTAACTTTATCCGAAATCTCAAAAAACGCTTTTTTCTTCAGCTCAAGAATCTTATCTTCAATTGCCTCCCTAACGAATTCTTCCTCATCCTCATACCCAAAAGCTTCTATGAAGTCTTTAAGAGTCTTATTCCGTTCAACCCCTACCGTCACTTTTAACACCTGAGACAATTTTAAGTTCTTGTATATAAAAACATTTTTAACGTTTCCAAAGCTCTCCGCTCGAGATGACGGAGTACAATCTGAAAAAAGCCACGACCATGCTCGAGTATCCCTGGATAAAAAACAATAAGCGCTGGAGCAGGGAACTAAGCCTAATGATAAAGCGCAGAGAAAAAGCAGAACTACAAGCATTGGCCAAGCACGGTATCACCTTCA
>JALUUU010000150.1 GCA_027021185.1 archaeon
CCAAAAAGACGAGATAAAAGATATACTTAAGGCCGCCAACTGGAAGGAGAGGCCTATCCCTGATCCAACGCTTCTAGAACGCATGGTAAGGAGGAGGCAGTAAAAATGAGGGTGACTTCTTGGGTACGGACGCATCACTCAGGGCCGAATCAGGCAAGACCTGTGACGCCTGATGCGGCCGCTAGGATTATTAAAAACGCAGAGAAGCCAGCGCTCATAATAGGCGCCAGAATAACAGACAAGGACAGCGCCCCCCTAGAAAGGGCCATCCGCCTGGCCACGGCTGTGGATATGCCCATAGTGGCCACCGCTCACTCTGGAAAATTCCTCGCTGAGCGCGGCTTCAAGAACTACGTAGAGATGGGCGTGGTCGAGATAACAAACGTCGCTACAGACGAGGAATGGGAGGGAATCGAGGGATACGGCAGGCCTGATCTGGTAATCGTCCTCGGGGCTCATCTTGACCTTATGAATGCCACGTTCCAGAGCCTCAAGAATTTCAGCGATATCCTGACATTGAATATCAGCAGATACTTCATGGTCAACGCCACTTACTCATTCCCCAACCTCGATGACGAGATATGGATGGAGTCCTTGGACGCATTATTGAAAAGACTGGAGGAACGTTGAAAGAGGCTGAAGAGAATGGTGATGCTGTTAGTATATGGGCCCAGACGTGAAATGGCAGGGAAAAAAGAATGAATATGAGCAATAATGGCACAAGGCAAGTTCCAGATGTTATTTGCCCATTCTGCGGCTGCTTATGCGACGACATAGAGGTGGCTGTTTCGGGCAATAAGATAGAGAAAGTAAAGCACGCCTGTAAAATAGGCACTGCTAAGTTTCTCTACGCGTCCCTCCGCAGCCATCGCTTCACATCCCCCCTTATAAAGGTAGATGGAGAATTTAAAGCCACCACCTTGGAGAATGCTCTGGAAAAGGCCGCCGAAATTTTAAAAGAGTCTAACAAGCCCCTGCTATACGGCTGGAGCGCCACAAGCTGCGAGGCCCAGCGGGTCGGCGTCGCCCTAGCGGAGGCCACGGGCGGGGTCATAGACGCCACGGTAACCGTCTGCCATGGACCGTCTATTCTTGCAATTCAAGATGTGGGATTCCCAAGCATAACCCTGGGGGAATGTAAGAACAGAAGTGACCTGGTAATATACTGGGGCGCTAACCCCATGGCCTCTCATCCAAGACACATGTCGAGGTATACATGTTTTCCCAGGGGTTTTTTCAGGGAACGGGGCCTGAAAGACAGGGAACTGATAGTGGTGGATGTTAGAAAAACGGATACGGCCAATATAGCTGGTACTTTTGTTCAGGTACGGCCCAATGAGGACTATGAGCTGGTGAGTGCCCTGCGGTGCATAGTAAATGGCGGCGAAATCACGTGCAAGGAGGTTGCTGGCGTCCCTAAGGAGGAGATTTACGTCCTGGCAGAGAAGATGATGAACTGCCACTTCGGCGTCCTGTTCTTCGGCCAAGGACTTACCCAGAGCTATGGCAAAATCAGGAATATCGACAACGCCATTTCCCTAGTTAGGGATCTTAACAGACACACAAAGTTCTCCCTCGTTCCTATGCGCGGCCACTACAATGTCACAGGTTTCGACGAAGTCCTAACATGGCAGACAGGCTATCCCTTTGCTGTCGACTTCTCCCGGGGGTATCCGAGATACAACCCCGGCGACACCACAACGATAGACATTCTGCGTCGGGGAGAAGTGGATGCAGCCCTAATAATAGCCTCTGATCCAGGTGCCCATTTCCCTGCGAAGGCAGTGGAGCACTTGGCGAAGATCCCTCTTATAGCCATAGACCCCCACTGGACTCCCACAACAGAGATGGCCGATGTGGTAATACCCAGTGCCATAGTGGGGATAGAGACAGAGGGAACGGCATACAGAATGGACACTGTTCCTTTGAAGCTGAGGAAGGTCATAGAGCCCCCTGAGGGGATTCTTCCTGACGAGGAGATATTGAAAAGATTACTGGAGATGGTTATAAACGGTTAGCGTACATACGAGACCTATGTCTAAGAAAGCGAGGCCAAGTCTTCATAAGTATGCTAATTTGTGAATAAAATTTAAATATTATTAATAGCTACGTAGGAGTGGGAGTCAAAATGTCCCCAGAGGAATTGATTAAATGGGTTCTCTCGGTGGACAGGCGCTACCTTGCTCTAACAGCCTTTAAAGATAAGCCCATCTTGAAACCCTCGGAGGTAGCTCAGAAGAACAACCGTTCTGTACAGAATATTAACCGCGCCTTTCATGAGCTAGAGGAAAGGGGCCTAGTAGAGAACATAACTCCCGGCAAGCATTCCTGGAATAAGTACATGTTAACCGATTCCGGGAAGGATGTCCTGAGGGGGCTCTTACAGAAGCTCGAGGAAAAATTCGTCACTAAAACGGCCTGAGATATATCTCAATACACAGAGCTCTTTTTTCTATGCCATTACATTGCCTAAATATGGAAGCACAACCATAACCCAAAAATTTAAATAGTTTATAATATGTCCTAATATTCATTCATAGAAGGTTCCTGGACTGGTCCAGGTCTAAGCGGCTTTGCCCGTGACAGGCTCTTAAAAATATCACCCGTGGGCTCTCCTCGTTAAAAAGGAGCAGGAAATGTCCGAAACCGGAGATCTGGATATAAAAAAGCTGCCTGCTCAATTTAAGAAGTTCGCTGAGAGGCACAAAAAATCCATATCAAAAAGAACCATAAAACCTTCAAAACCAGTGAATAAAGGAGAGTTTGAGGGAGAATTGAACAGCTAAGGAGAGATTTTTATAATCACCATATCCCTGAAATTAAAAACGTGCGATAAGTCCGATAAGTGGTGGGCAAGGTTGGAGGATGCCCTTGAATGATGAACCGTCGTCTATTTGCTATGGTCAATATTCTTGTCCGTCGCTTTAAAATCGTAGCCTGTAATGCCAAGATCTATGGCACGCGATATCGAGGAATGGCTGGAGGTAGCAATCGTTAAAGCAGAGTTATTTAAAATTGTAAATCAATAAAGTAGAAGAGAGGAGGTTGCCTCTCTAAATTGAAAAAGCGGTATTAGGATAAAATGTGTTTCCAAATTTGGCTGGAAACCACTATTCCCCTGGTCGTTGATACATGGGATGAAGCCGTTGAGTGCCTATGTCTCAGGGGCTTTCCGGCCTGAATGTGGAAGTTGACTGGAGGTGATAAAAACGGGCAGTGTAAAAGACCTAAAAGTTTTAAAAAAACCCACGAAGGATGAGATGGGTGTTGGTAGATTCTATTTCTCAGACAGATATTCTGTATTTGATTGGGGAGAAATGCCGGATCACATTAAAAATAAGGGGGCCGCCTTGTGTACGATGGGGGCCTACTGCTTTGAAAGGTTAGAGGAAAAAGGAATAAAAACCCATTACCGGGGGGTGCTCCAGCAGGGGAAATTGGTGAGGGTGGATGAATTAGAAGAACCCACTAACATTATGGAGATAAGCTTGGTTAGGGTAATTCGTCCAGTTTTTGTTGACGGAAAATACGATTACAGCATGTTTACACCCCATTTGAGCAATTTTTTAATACCTCTCGAGATCATATATCGAAATGGGTTGCCTGAAGGCTCAAGTGTATTCAGAAGATTAAAGAAGGGACTAAAACCAGAGGATTTAGGGTTAGATCACTATCCAAAGCCGGGAGAACGTCTTAAACAACCGATTTTTGATGTATCAACGAAACTAGAGGAAAGGGATAGATACATAACGTGGGAAGAGGCCCAGAGGCTTGCGGGGCTATCTGGGGAAGAGATCGGAAAAATCAAGGAAAAATTAATGGCAGTGGATAATTTGATCACGGAAATTGCTGCAAAGGCTGACTTAGAGAACGAGGACGGGAAAATTGAGCTGGCGTTTGATCCTAAAAGAGAATTAATGGTCGTAGACATTGTTGGGACCTTGGATGAATGCAGGTTTACGCATAAAGGCATACATGTGAGCAAAGAAATTGCCCGGCAGTTTTATATAGAAACCTCTTGGTACAGGGATGTCGAGGAGGCGAAAAGGTCCGCCAAAGCTAAGGGAATTAAAGATTGGAGGACCTTGTGCAGGTCTCAACCGCCTAGACTGGATCCGGATCTGGAGAGGATAATATGCAATATGTATATGGCGGCCGCAAATGAATGTACCGGGTTAGACCTCTTCGATGCACCAAAACTCGTGGATGTTATAAGGGAATACGAAAACTATGCTGCCGAAAAAACGTAAAAGAGTGGTCCAAATAAATGGCGGAAATTGGATTTCTTTTGCTTAACTTAGCTATTATCCTGACCGCCGCCAAGATAGGCGGCGAAATAGCTGAGAGAATAAACCAGCCTGCTGTTCTTGGGGAGCTTATAGCAGGGGTATTGCTGGGACCTAGCATGTTGGGTATTGTTGAGCCTCTGGAGCTTATTAAGTTCCTCGCAGAAATCGGCTTGATCCTCCTGCTCTTTAAGGTTGGATTAGAGTCAGACATTACAGAGCTGATGCGGGTTGGACCTTCGGCCGGTATTGTGGCTGTAACAGGTTTAATCGCCCCATTTATCCTGGGATACTTTATCATCCTCTGGCTCGGCATGGAGCCCCTAGTCGCTATTTTCATAGGTGCCACTTTGACAGCCACCAGTATAGGCATTACTGCCCGCGTCCTGGCTGATATGAACAAGTCAACCACTAGGGAGGCCAGGATAATACTGGGTGCCGCGGTACTCGACGATATCGCTGGACTGCTTATTCTATCCATAGTGACCAGCATGGTCACGGTAGGAGCCGTATCGGCGATGGATATTGTTAGGATAAGCGTATCCGCGGCTGTTTTCCTGGCCCTTGCTATCGTGGTCGGTATAAGGACTGCGCCCAGCCTCCTTAGGATTGTTCTAAGAATGAGAGTTAGGGGAAGGATCATAGTAGCGGCTTTCGTGTTTAGCCTTTGGCTGTCATACCTGGCGGACCTGGTCGGGTTGGCCACCATAGTGGGGGCGTTTGCGGCTGGGCTTATCCTGGCTAAAACAGATCAGCGGGTGCATATAGAGGAGATGATAAAACCCATGACCGACATCTTCGTGCCTATATTTTTCGTGTCTATCGGGATATTGGTGGATCTCAGAACCTTCCTTGACTTGAAGGTGCTGTACGTGGCAGGGCTTTTAGTGGTCGTGGCCATCCTAGGAAAGATGCTCACCGGATTCACTGTGCGAGGAAAAGTAAATAGGCTAGCCATAGGTGTGGGGATGATTCCTCGGGGAGAGGTGGGCCTTATTTTCGCAGGTATCGGGATCTCTCTGGGAGTAATAGATGATGCTTTATACTCCGCTCTCATTCTGATGGTAATCGTGACCACATTCCTCACCCCTATCATGATGAAGAAAGTGCTCAAGTAGTAGCCAGAGTGCACGAATTTATCAGTAAAAATTCTATTTTTCCGGCACTATCAAGAAAATTTTCACGCCTGCTCAGGAAGAGGCGACCTTTTCTAATACTTTAATTTTTTGTGTAATATTATTGGTCGCTATTACCTGATTCATAAGTGAGGCGGTCTCTGAACCAGACGCCTCCTGTAACAGCGCCTATGCCACCTCATTAGCCGCTGGAGGAGCTGTCGAAACCTATCAAACTTTAGAAAAAAGCAGCTCCTGAAGCTGCCATCCATGGAGTAAGCTCACAGCGGGACCTAGGTGGGCGACAGATTTTTCTCTAGGATTCTGTTTGTCGATGGTCACTTACTTTTTTGAAACCAGAGAGCGTGTGCAAGTCAAAGAATACACCCACAAATTCGCTCCAATAGATAAGGTTTATCTTATCATCTACGGGGGGTTCGAACCATCAGTCGATCTTCGCAAACAGATAGTTCAATCTGGTTTATAGCGAAGGATGGAAGGCGCTCCCTACCTCAAGAAGCTTTAAGAAACAAAGGTTTCTCTCTCCTCTTGGCATTACCCCCGACCTACCATAATCGTGCTAAACTCTAACTTATTTTTTTATGAGAGCGGCGGAGAAAGGAGACGCCGTACTAGTCGTCCTAACGTGTTCTAGGAAATTCGTCTCCATCGATGAAGGCGAGGAGCTTTCTTAGCGGCTTTTTGTATAATTTAATATCAAATTAAAGGCTTCTGTGTTAATGTTGACGGGGTTTACTTGATTACGGACAAAAAACAAAGCAAAACTTGGCTGGGGATCAGTTTTTCTTAAAATGTTTAAAAGCTCCTGCCAGATTAGAGGTTCTACTCTCTCGAAATTTTGACCGCAAATTGTGTATCTTTCTTCCCATACGTCAAGCTCTCCAAGGCCCCATGGAATATTTTGCTGGGCTGATAGTTTGGCGTAATAATTTAGCTGCTCTTCCGCAAATCGTTTCGTTGTTTCAAGATCACATTCAGGAATCAAACTGAAGCCTACTAGGTCATAGTTCCGCATATCAAGGGTTTCCCAGTTAGGCTCAGGAGATAAACTCATATCAGGCCTATGCTTATAAAATGGATATCTCGAGAGAATTAATTTTCCGTTAAAATACTTTCTTGTTTCCTCAGCTGCTTTATCTATAACCCACTGACCGAGCTCTTCAATCTCTTCATTTGACAATCCGTTTAACGGGCCAGGGAGATAACTTGGTGTCAGCCATCTTTCAATTTCGACGGGTAGAGGATTGAAATACTCGAAACCCCATTTTTCTGCTACGCGGGCTTCGATCGCTTTTTCTTTTAAATACACGTCTATAAACCATTTTTTGAATTCCTCTAATGTTTTATTTTCTGTTCCGATATTCTGGTTAGGCGGATAATAACCGCTAAAAACGAATACATGACCGTATTGGAGTTTTTGTTTAATGTACATTGCTATAGTGGCTCTTAGTTTCCGGTCATGGTATTCTGGTGCTCTAATAAGAGGTGCTTTTAAAACCTCTTTGGTGTCATCATAAACATATGGGGGGGCGATGGTGATGAGAGAAAGAGAAGGGTTGGAATTATAAAATCCGAATCTTTGCCTATACTTTTCAAGGGTATTAAAATAGAGAGTAGGTATGTCGGGCGTTTTCCCAAAGGCTTCACTGCCAATTCCTATGGCAAAAAACTTTTCATGATAAGGTAGACGAGAAACTTTCGGTTGGTAACATTCCAGTTCTTGCCAACTTGGCTGAGAATAGGTTAACCTGTCAATTATAATATTTATGTCAGGACACTCTTCACGTAATTCTTTACTTGATTCAGTCTGTAATAATTCTGGTTGAATGCCCTGCTCACCCCCTTTGAAAATAAATTCGTCTGAAAAGAAGAATAGAATAAAAGATAATAACGTTATTGAGCCTATTAATAGCACGAATAACTTTTTCGAAAGTATTGAGGCCATAATTTAAGACTAAATTCCCTTTGGATATATAAGATTTGTTTATAACCCAGTATCTCCGAATGAAATTTAGCATTCTCCCATTTTTCTCCGTGTCAGAGCTTGGGAACCCTCCACCGTAGCTGATCTATGAGGACCGCAGTACTCCACGATCTTCTGGAAAGGGGCCGGACCTTACGGAAATGGGAGGCCGTAATAATTGTTGCAGGTATTGTTGCGATAGGGATGGTGTTTCCTAGTGGGCGTTGATATTAGACTCGTGGACGTTGGGATCGTTGCAATAGGGGGCGTTATAGCATACAAGGCCTTAACATTTGGAAGATCAGTGTCAAGAGGAATCGAGAAGGGCAGGAGATACAAATTACAAGGCATCAGGCCGGAGGGGATGGGCGGATCGCCCAGCGAGGCAAAGGCCCCGCTGGGGGAGCGTAGGGTTGACCCAAGAGACCCATCCTCTCTGGACCCCTGCAAGCAAGAATAAGGGCCTCATGGAATTCCGTGTTTCCAAGCACGTGGGTCAGGTGGCTAGTAATAGGAAGCCCTGCCTTGGTATGTGGGGGGTCGAAGTGCAATAGCTTTGACTCGAAGACTTCTTAACCTACCAACAGGGTTCGCTTAGGAGCTTCATGAGGTGTGAATGTCTTTATCAGCTTTTTCCGTGACCATGTCCCCTACCCCTGTGTAGCTCAACATTTCTGAGCGTATCTCTATGGCCTGAGTATATGATTTAAATATACTAAATACGTATGAACTAATAGTTATATGTAGAAAGGAGGTGAGATTTTTGGCTGTTACGATTGAGAAGTTAGTTGAGCTCCTTAATGACGACCTGTCATGGGAGTACACGGCAATGGTCCAGTACGTACAGCACAGCGGGGTCATGAAAGGCGCCGAGTATGGGGACATCATCAAGGAGATAAAAATCCACGCCCAAGAAGAGCTTCAGCACGCATTGATCCTGGTGGATCAGATAGGCTACCTCGGGGGCGTGCCCACCGCCAAGGTCTACGAGGCCGCTGTCTCGGGGGATAACAGGGAAATGCTTAGGCAGGACCTGGCAGGTGAGGAAGACGCCATCAGGCGATACAAGGAGAGAATAGGTCAGGCTGAGGAGCTGAAGGAGCTGGCCCTCGCTCAGAAGCTCAGAGAGATTCTCTCTATGGAGCAGGAACACGCCATGGACCTCAAAAACGCTTTGGGGGAGTAGATATATAAAAGGAGGAGCTACCTAGTCTTATAATAGTCTAGTCTCAGGATATTGCGGAGTCGGCTATGCTCTGGCCGAATTTATAACATTTTTTTCAGTTCCTCTTCTCCGGGGACGTATTTTATTTCCAGGCTGGGCAGCACCTCAAATCTCATATTTTCAAGTTCCTTGTCCATGGCCTTAACAGCGCCTTTCCCCCATCCATAGCTTCCGAAGGCTGCTGCTTTCTTATTAGGAGGTCTTATACCTCTCAAAAAAGTGAGGAATCCTCCCACCGTAGGGTACATGCCCATGTTGAGGGCTGGGGAGCCGACAACTATTACCCTAGAGTCTACGATCTCCTTTATTATCTCGCTCCAATCGCTGTTGCGCAGGTTGAAAAGCCTGACCTCAACGCCTTTGCTGGCTATTCCCCTCGTTATCTCCGCCGCCATCATCTCAGTGCTGCGCCACATGGTATCAAAGACTACCGTGGCCTTGCGCTTCGCCTCACCCATACTCCATCTGTCATACGCATCTATGATCTTCTCCGGCTCTCTCCAGATAACACCGTGGGCGGGGGCCCACCATGTCTATGGGGATGTTCATATCCCTAAGTTCTCTCAGTTTCTTCTGAACCAGGGTGGAGTAAACACTGACTATGACTGCGAAGTACTTCGTGGCCTCCTCCATAGCCGCTGGCCCCACCGCGTCGTCAAAGCGGTGATGGGTGGCAATATGACCACCGAAGGCGTCGTTGGGCATTAGAATACGGTCTTCCTTAAGGTAGGTGAACATGCTATCAGGCCAATGAAGCATGGCCGCTTCTATAAACA
>JALUUU010000151.1 GCA_027021185.1 archaeon
GGCATAGCCACCAAGAGCTTCCCTGTCCCCGTGGAGACTATGTGGCTCTTATACCTGGCCTTTTTCGGCATATCTCTCTACCTGGCCTTCATCATTAAGAGATTCGAGCCTAAGGTGTAGATAGATGAAAGACGCGTTAATCAGGGCGGCGAAGAGCGTTAAGGTGCCTGAGGCGATGGTGCCGAAGAGGGTTCTGATCAGCCTTGGGCGGTCCCTCAACAGGGCGAAAATCATGTTCACCGCCAAGGAGTGGATAGGGATTTTCTCGGTTTTCGGCCTTTTCCTCTTCGTCCTCGGTGCTCTTATCCATTCATTGCTGGCGGGACTGGCACTGTATCTGGTAACCCAGACCGCCATGATCTCGATCCCCAAGGTGATCGCTAATAAACGTAAAAAAGCCATCGTCGAGGTTCTGCCTGACGTCCTGCACCACATGTCTGTTTCCATGAGGACCGGGTTGGTGCTGGAGGCGGTCATCCAGGAGATCGCTGAGGCGGACTACGGTCCCCTGAGCGAGGAGTTCCAGCAGGTCATCTTTGAGCTTAAGAAAGGCCTGCCCACTAAAGAAGCCCTCCTGGCCTTTGCCTTGAGGATGGAGTCTAAAGAAATTGAACGGGCTATCCGCCTGCTCCTCGAGGGCGTGGAGTCCGGCGGGCCAATAGCCGACGTTCTTGATGAGGTGTCCGAGGACATAAGGGCCGTGAGGCTGGTCAAGAGGGAGAGGAAGAGCATGACTGCTCAGCAGGTATCCTTCCTGGCCCTTGCCTCCATTGTTGCAGCACCTTTCGTTATCGGCGTTGTGGCCATTCTTCCCCAGATAATGACCTCTGCCACTGGGGAGGTGGAGGAGGCTGGCTTACCCGTTGAGGAGTTGAACGCCATCGTCAGGCTCCTGTCCTTCTACGTCGTCGCCCAAGCCGTGAGCGCCAGTGTTATGATGGGGGTGGTGATGTATGGGGATATCAAGAGAGGTCTGAAGTTTGCAATTCCCCTGGCGGCGGCGGCCTTCGGTGTTTTCACCCTCGTGAAGACATTTCTCCCCAAATTCGTCGGCATCATATAGATTTATTAACCCCCGCCGCAAACCATTTCTTCATGAAGATTGCTACTGTTAAAAAGGTCATCAGAGAAACAGAGAGGATAAAGACATTTATCCTTGATCTGGAGACCAGGGCGATGCCGGGGCAGTTCGGCATGTTCTGGATCCCGGGGGTGGATGAGAAGCCCATGAGTCTCTCTTATATCAACGGCTCCATGGGGTTCACAGTCCTTAAGATGGGTCCTTTCTCCAGTAAAATGCATGAGGTCAAGGAGGGAGACCGCATAGGTGTCAGAGGCCCCATGGGGAGGGGCTTCAAGTTAAAGGGGGAGCGGATTATCCTGGTGGGGGGAGGTGTAGGCGTGGCTCCTCTGGCCCCTCTGGCCGAGAAGGCCGCGGATCAGGGAATGGAGGTCACCGCCATTATCGGGGCGATGACGGCCAAGGAGCTGCTATTCGTGGACCGTATAAGGAACGCTGGAGCAGAGGTTTGGCTGGCAACAGACGACGGCACAGCGGGGATAAAAGGCTTCACCACGGATGTTCTCAGGGAGCTCCTTGCTGGGGACACCTATGACCAATGCTACACCTGCGGGCCCGAGATAATGATGGTTAAGGTCATGGATCAGACCCGGGAGAAGGGAATACCCACCCAGGTTTCTCTTCACAGATACTTCAAGTGCGGCGTGGGCTTGTGCGGGCAGTGCGCCATGGACGACACGGGCTTCAGGGTATGCAAGGAGGGTCCCTGCTTCAGAGACAAGGACATGGAGAAAACCAAGGAATTCGGCAGGTACTGGAGAGACGCCACCAGCAGAAGAATCCCCCTAGGGGGCAAGAAATGAGGATTAAGCTCCTGAGGTATACGAAGGACGGCATTAGGCTCATAGCCGACTCATGCAGGGTGAGCGGTATCCCCCCGGACCTGGAGGACGAGGAGATCGTCAGGATGGTCGTGGAGAACGATTACTCCAGCGTCCTTGAGCACATTTCTTTCACCTTCGATGTCAGCGGTATAAGCCTGGCTTTGAGCCGTGAGCTCCTGGAGCACAGGATAGCCAGTCACACGGCCCGGAGCACCCGCTACCAGGAGGAGGGAGACTTTGATTACTACCTCCCTAAGGAGCTGGAGAGAAATAAAGACGCCATGGAGCACTTTAAGATGGCGATAGAGGCCCAGCGGAGGGCTTACATCATGCTCCGCAGCCTGGGCATCAGCAGGGAGAGCAGGCGGTATCTCCTGCCCATGGCGACCCACACCAACTACGTGCTCACGATGAATGCGAGGAGCCTGATAAACTTCCTGGGTCTGAGGCTCTGCGTTCGGGCTTCCCCGGAGATGCGCGAGCTGGCGCGGAAAATCCACTCCATCGTGGCAGAGGTTTATCCAGTCATATTTGAGGGCATAGGCTGCAGGGGCGTGAACATGGCGGTGTGCCCGGAAAACGAGGTCAGGGACTCGGTGCAGGGCAGGAACTGCCCCTACAAGATAAAAGGGAGTAAGGCCTACATCCCCACGAAGAAAGAAGTCAGGGAACGAAAGGGATGAAGGCTAAACCCTCTTGAGGGCTAGGATTAGAAGCTTTATACAGTTCTCCACGTCCCTTTCGCTGGCGACGCTGACGGGGGTGTGGATATAGCGGGAGGGGATGGAGACGACGCCGCTGGGTATTCCTTCTCTTGTTAGCTGTATGGCGGTTGCGTCCGTGGTCCCGCCCTCACCCACCTCCAGCTGATAGGGTATTTTGTTCTCCTCGGCTGTCTTCACCAGCAGATCTTTTACCGCGGGATGGGTTATCACCCCCCTTCCCTTGGCGTCCACTATTGTGATGACGGGTCCCTTCCCAAGCCTCACGGAGGATTCCTCCTCCTTAACCCCCGGATGGTCCCCCGTTGTTGTCACGTCTATTACTATGGCCATATCTGGATTGATCCGGTAGGCGGAGGTCCGGGCTCCTTTCAGGCCGACTTCCTCCTGGGCGGTGCCGACGGCGTAGAGGGTGAAGTCGCCCTCCACCTTCTTCGCCACCTCCACCATGGCATAGCATCCGAGGCGGTTGTCGAAGGCCTTGCCGGTGATGAATCCTCTCCGTAGGGGTGTGAAGCTTCTCTCCAGGGTTATGAAGTCCCCGACGCCTACCCCCAGCTTCTCTGCGTCCTTCCTGTCCATTGCCCCCACGTCGATGAACATGTCTTTGTATTTTACAGGCTTCTTCCGCTCCTCTTCTTCCATAAGATGGGGCGGCTTGGAGCCTATGACGCCCCGGATGAGCCCTTTAGCGGTATGCACGTACACCCGCTGGTTCAATAGGGTGGGATCATAGAACCCTCCCAGGGTTGTGAACCGGAGAAATCCTTTATCGTCTATATGCTTGACCATGAGGCCTATCTCGTCCATATGAGCTGCAAGCATGATTTTTTTCCTGCCGGAGCCTTTGCGGGCTATGAGGTTTCCCATGGCGTCCACCTCTACTTCGCAGAACTTCGACAGCTCCCTCTCCATTATCTCCCGCACCTGATCTTCCTTTCCGGGGACTCCGTGGGCCTCACACAGTTCTTTAAGCAGTTTCAAGGAGACACCTCCTTATCCTATTAATACCCTCCTTTATCTTATCTTTTCCGGCGGCGAAGGATAGCCTTATGTAGCCCTCACCCCTCGCGCCGAAGGCTGTTCCGGGGGTGACGACAACCTTGGCTTCCCGCAGGAGCCTCATGGCCAGGGCCTGGGATGACCCGTATCTGGAGAAATTCGGAAAAACATAGAAGGCTCCCCCCGGGGGACTGCAGCCTACCCCGGGGATCTCTCCCAGCTCCCTCAGTATCAGTTCCCGCCTCCTCCTCAGCTGCTCCACCATCTCAGATAGGTAGCTGCTGCATGAAAGCGCGGCGAGGGCGGCTCGCTGAGACAGAGAGCAGGTGCTTGCCTGGATGTACTGGTGCACCTTGAGCATAGCCTCTATAACGTCCTCATATGCATAGGCATAACCCAGGCGAAGCCCTGTCATAGCATAGCTCTTTGAGAAGCCCTTGACAACGATGGCGTTCTCATTGAACTCCAGGGGCGATATATGAGGTGCGTCGTAGACTATGTCGTCGTAGACCTCGTCGGAGAGGATAGGTATGCCGGCGTCGGAGGCCAGGTCTCCGACTCCTTTCAACACCTCCCTTGAAAGCACTCCCCCCGTCGGATTCCCTGGGGAGTTGAGAATGATCATCCGCGTCCTCGTACCTAACACGGCCTCAAATGCATCGAGGTCGATATCAAAGCCCCTCTCCTCTACAAGGGGATAGGGAACTGCTTTTCCCCCCGCCAGCTCCACCAGGGGTTTATAGGATACAAAGCCGGGATCAGGGATAAGGACCTCGTCTCCCTTCTCGACGAGGGCCATTATTGCAAGATGCAGGGCCTCTGAGGCCCCTGATGTGACTATTATGTCTTTATCGTGCATCCTGGCTCCTTTCTCTTCTTCCCTCCGGGCAATGGCCTCGCGGAGCTCCGGAATACCCTTTCCCGGGGTGTAGTGGGTGAAGTCTTCCTCGAGGGCTATGCGAACGGCCTCCTTGGACTCAGGTGGTATGGGGAAGTCAGGCTCTCCCAGGGCGAGGTTGATAACGCCCTCAGCCCTGGCTAGGTCGAACATTTTCCTGATTCCTGAGATGTCTATACTCGATATTCGACCGGCAAACCTCATGGCTGTAGCACCGGGCTAACCTTTTATGCTCCGAAGTTAAATATTTGCCCATGATAGGCGTGATCTCCGACACCCATGACCATCTCAGGGCAATTAGGCTCGCCGTTGAGTTTTTCAACTCAGAGGATGTTGAGCTTGTAGTTCATGCAGGAGACTTCGTAGCCCCCTTCACATTTAAGGAGTTTAAAAACCTGGAGCCAAAGCTGCAGGGGGTCTTCGGAAACAACGACGGAGAACGCATGGGGTTACAGAGAAAATACGCGGGCATGGGGGCTGAGCTCTCCGACTTCCTGGAATTCGAGTTCGGGGGGAAGAGATTCGCTGTCTATCACGGGACCATAGAGCCTTTCCTGGAGACCCTCGTGGAGAGCAGAAGCTATGACATAGTCATAACAGGCCATACCCACAACCCCCTGGTCTCGCATCAAAACGATGTTCTCGTCGTAAACCCTGGTGAGGCGTGCGGCTACTTAACAGGTAAAAAAACAGTTTGCCTCCTGGACGTTGAATCCCTAAAAGCCAGGATAGTCGACCTTGAATAATTTTATAGTTGTTAATCAGTCCTGAAAAATATGGGGACGCGGAGGATTAAAACTTCTTTTGAAGCTTTCACCTCCTACCCAAGTCTTCCGCGTCCCCCTTTCCCCCTTTATTGCTAAATATGTTTCCATCAATCGACCTTTTCTTCCAGTGGAAATGGAAAAGGTTAATATTAGCAGCAGCTTAATTCCTTAACGATGTTGCGAGCCCCGTTGAGGCTTATTTACCGGGCCTACGAGTGGAAACTTGAGAGGGAGGTTAAGAGGGGGAGGATACCCAATCATATAGCCATTATAATGGACGGCAATCGGAGGCTTGCAGAAAGACTGGGATTGCGGCCATGGGAGGGCCACAGGCTCGGCGCTGAGAAGGTGGAGGATGTCTTAAACTGGTGCCTGGACCTGGGGATCAAAAACGTAACTGCCTACGCCTTCTCAACAGAGAACTTCAACAGGCCGAAGGAGGAAGTGGAGAAGCTTTTCGACCTCTTCGAGGAGTACTTCAACAAGGTTGCCAAGGACGAAAAGACCCATAAAAACAGAATGCGGGTAAAGGCCATAGGGAGGATTGAGCGTTTCCCAGAGAGGGTTAGGGACGCCATAAAGCGGGCCGAGGATGTAACAAAAGACTATGACAACTTCCACCTTAACCTGGCAGTGGCCTACGGGGGGAGGCAGGAAGTCGTCGACGCTGTTAGAAAGATAGCCGACAAGGTAAGGGAAGGGCGTCTTGATCTTGACAGCATAGACGAGAGAACGGTGAGCAAACATCTCTACACAAACGGTCTGCCGGATCCGGACCTGATCATCAGAACATCCGGAGAAGAGCGCATATCAGGTTTTCTTCTCTGGCAGAGCGCCTACTCGGAGCTTTATTTCTGTGAGAGCTTCTGGCCGGGATTCAGGAAGATAGATTTTCTCAGGGCTATCAGAACATTTCAGCAGCGCAAACGGAGATTCGGACGGTAAAGGGCTCTGGAAAAACGGGGAGCAGCGTTTAAATTGGTGGCTAACCCAGCAGAGACCATCTATATCTGGAATATAGGGGAGGCTTCTGAATAGATTTACTCGGTGGGGTGAAAAGGTTAATATTGGGCGGACATTCATTTTTCTAATAATGTTTCAAAAATTATGCAGGCTAGCCTGCAGAGTCTGTGAAGTAAGACCCCCTCATGGGGTGGAAAGATCCTCGGAACATGGTGGCAGGGCACGAATCAGATTAACTAGCGCTGAGAGTCTTTTGGCGTTAACGGGGAAGGGAGAGGGAGATGGTTAAGCTCGCTAAGCCCTCGGTATTCGACAGGTTCGGGAACGTAAGGGAGTATCTCAAGATCCGCCGCAGCAGGGATGAGAAGCGCAACATTGGGCTTTTGGTCGACGGCCCAAACATGCTCCGGAGAGAATTCAATGTCGACCTGGAGCAGGTCAAGAAAATAGTGGAGGACATCGGGAACATAAAGGTGGCGAAGGTGTTCCTGAATCAGTACGCCAGTGAGAAGCTCATAGAGGCCCTCACGAATCAGGGCTTCGAGGTAATTGTGACCCCTGGCGATATCGACGTATACATGGCCATCGAGGCCATGGAGCTTGTGTTCAATCCCAGCATAGACGCCCTGGCATTTATGACCAGGGACTTGGACTTTCTGCCCGCTATAGCCAAGACCAAGTTCTACGGCAAAGAAACAATAGTTATTGGAGCTGATCCCGGGTTCAGCGCGGCCCTCCAGAATGCAGCTGACTACGTCATAACCGCGAAGATAGTGGAGAAAAAAGGAAATAACAACCCGCCGCCATAGGCTACAAAGCTAATCCCTATCCTCCCCAATAGCTCGGGCAATATTCTCCGCCGCTATCTTAACGTAGGATGGGTCCACCTCAAATCCGATATACTTTACTCCCAGTCTTACGCATGCCACGGCCGTGGTGCCGATGCCCATGAAGGGGTCCAGAACAAGGGTCTCATCTCTTACTCCGTGGAGCTTTATGCACATCTCAGGGAGCTTCTCCGGAAAAACCGTTGGATGGAGACGTTTCTCCCGTATTGTTGGGTAGGGGATGAACCATGTGTTGCCGCGATCCCGGAGATCGGTCTCAGCGGACTTCCACCTCCCTATATTACTCTTGTCCTGGTACTTCACTCCGATGGCCAGTTTGTCAAGCGCCACGTCCCCTTTTTTGGTGAAGTGAAATATGTACTCATGGCATCCACTCAGAAACTTCTTGCTGTTCACAGGCTGATAGTGGCCTACGGCTATGTCGTCCTTGATGTGGGGATAGCGCCCCATGTCTTCTCTGGGGATCGCTATAGACTTAATCCAGTGGATGGTGTTCTGAAGGGTGAAGTGGCGCCGAAATCGGAGGGCTACGTCTATGCCTATCCAGGGATCTGAAGGCTTTCCCCCTACGTTTAAGAAAAAAGAGGCGTCATCCTTCATCACCCTCATTGTTTCCTCGGCCACCCGTTCCATCCAGCCGAGGTACTCCTCCCTGGGGCGCTCATCGAAGTATCCGTTGTATTTTTTACCAATGTTGTAGGGAGGTGATGTAACCACTACGTCAACGGATTTCTCCTTCATCATCCTCATACCCTCGAGGCAGTCAAGGAGATATACTCTATTAACCTTTAATCCTTGGTGATCAGACTGTTTCCCCGGAGACTGGAGAGGCTTCATATAGCTATACCCTTCTCACCTGTCAGAGGCGATATATATTAAATCTGTGGTGATTTATGATCACATCTTCTCCAGGGCCTGAATGCCCATTAGCTGAAGCAGATTTCCGAGGGTGATTTTGGCGGCTTGAACGAGGTTAAGCCTGAAGTCCTTTTTCCCTGATTTAAGCACGGGCTCGAACATGTAAAACCTGTGGAAGCAGTCGGCGAGGTCCACGGCATAACCCGCTAAGAGGCTGGGCTTCCTGGAGTCAGAGGCCTGCTCCACTATGTCGGGGAATCTGCCGATGGCTCTCAGAAGGGCTTTCTCGTTTTCGCTCAGTTCCTTCACGCTGAAGGCATCTGGAGGGGTTTCCTTCTCCAGGATCCTGCAGGCCCTGGCATAGGCGTACTGCACAAAAGGAGAGCCCTGTCGTTCGAAGTCGAGGGCCTCCTCCCACCTGAAGACCATGGGCTTCTCGGGGGCGATGCGGAGAATGTTGAACCTGACGGCAGCAACGCCCACAGCCTCGGCTATCTCCTCCTTGAGCTTCCTCGGGCTCTCCCCTCGCCGCTTATCCACCTCGGCATAGGCGCGCCTCACACTCTCCTCCAGAAGGTCGTCAACGGATATGAAGACGCCCCTCCTGGTTGACATAGATCCTTCAGGGAGGGTTATGAACTCATAAATAATCACCTCCGGCTCTGGGACTCCAAGGATACTATGGACGGCCCTGAGCTGATTAGCCAGGAGCTTGTGGTCTGCTCCCAGGATATCGATAACTCTTCCCAGATTGGCCTTCCATATGTGGTAGGCGATATCCCTGGTGGCGTATAGGTGAGTTCCGTCGCTTCTGGTGAGAACCAGCTCTTTCTCAAGGCCGAAGCTCCTCAGATCCAGGGAGAGGACTTCGTTCTTTTTGGCGTATCTGGTTTTCCTGAGCTTCTCCAGCACCTTACTCACGGAGGAGTCCCGGACAAACCTGCTCTCCCAGACGTATCGGTCATGGCCGATCCCTAGACGATTCAGGGTTTCCCTTATACCGCTGAGACAGTACTCAGCAGCCTCCCGAAACTCTTTCTCAACATCTTCGTCCCCCTCCTCGTATCTCTTTATTAACTCGCCGATCTCGCCCTGGGCGGCCTCGTCCTCCTCCAGAAGCTGGTTCGCCTTAACGTAAACCTCGGCCACAGCGGCGTCTTTTTTCTTTTGCAGATCCAGCTTAAACCTCCTCAGCCCCCAGACCACAACCGCCAGCTGCTTACCCATATCGTTGACATAGAAATGGGTTTCAACGTCATATCCTGAAAACCTCAAAACCCTCGCAAGGGTGTCGCCGATTATAGCGTTCCTTCCGTGGCCTATGTGCAGGGGGCCGTCAGGGTTTGCGGAGGTGTGCTCAAGGATGATCTTGCCTTTGTTACGTCCT
>JALUUU010000152.1 GCA_027021185.1 archaeon
AAGCAGGATGAGCATATTGGTTTGACTAGGGAGATTCTTTCTAAGCAGGATGAGACTATCACCGTTATCAGGGAGGAGTCTGGGAAGACCAGGAAGACTATCGGGGATGCCTTGGAAAGGGGCTTCGAAGGGATTAAGGAGGAGCATGTTAAGACCAGAAAGTCGCTGAAGGAGATTTTCTACACAGAGGTGCAAAAGCTCAGGCAGGAGCTGCAGGACCTACGCATGGCGGTGGAGGAGATAAAGAAAAAAGTGGGCATCTAATTGGTGAGATGCCGCTGGGGGGAAGCATGGGCAGTTCCAGCAAACTGTTGCGGTATTAACCCCGACATATCAATGCTCCGGGACTTCTCCGGAAAATCCAAGATAAACCTTTCACGCATCCATATTTTTCCACCATCGACTCCATAATCAAAGTGGAACCCTACGCGGATCTTTTCAAAAACGCCGCTAACTGCTGGACGAGACTCAGAAATGAGGGGGCTCCCATCCCGAAGTTGGAACGTCTTAAGGAGGCCGCGAGGCGTCTCCTGCATCACGGGGAATCAGACATCTCCGGTAATGAGAATATCCTACGCGCCATGATTCTGAGGCCCTCCACCCACAAGGAACCAACAAGCATGCACTAGAAACGCCGGGTGCTCCTGGGGATAACCGACGACACAGTATTTTCAAAGGAAGAGGAAGACATGCAGGTCTTAACATCCCAATCCTTCTGCACCCACTATACCCTCGGGGGCGATGCCGTCCTGGCGGAGATCACGAATCCAACCTACCCAGTCGGGCAGCCCATCAACGGGGAAAAGAGAGAGGGAAATAGATAGGAAAACAGTGGAAGCCCACAGGATCAGGGACATAGACACTAAAATCGAGAAAGTTTTAGAACAATTTCTCAGGATGAGCCCGATGTTTTTCAACGATTCTAGCCGGCACGCTCACCGACGAAAAAATGCCCCCAAGAAAACAGCGGAAAAACGTAGAGAAGGGAAAATTTTATATTTAGGGACTTTTCCTATATTTTAATGGTTCCATGGGGGGGTTTTAAAACACGGTAGGAGGGATTGATTGAGCTCGAGTGAACTATCTAAGAATTGCTCCTTCAAGTTTAATCTCGGTTTTAAGTTTTTTGTCGTGTCACTCATAGTTATACTGGGGAGCGTCAACTCGGCAAGCGCCGCCACCAACTTTACCTTCACGGGCTACACGCTGAAGGTTAATGGGGAGCCGCTGAACAACGCTAATGTAACTGTTTACGTCTACAAGTTCGGCGGAGGAGGGCCGCCTGAGTTAAACGCCACCTATTCAAATTTCTCCAATACAAATGGCTTCTTCAACCTCAGCCTACCGGCAAATTTCTCATTTTTCTACAAGGCCACCCTCAGGTACTATAACAACTCAAAAGTGGAGTACATAGGGCAGAGCCTGCCGGCTTTCCCGTATAGAGAGTTCTCCAGCCTTGGGACAGTGAAGTTCTTCCTCAGGGAGGCCGCTACCCTAAACATAACCGCCTTTGGCCCGGAAAAAGAACTCGATAATGCTCGGCCGGGAATCAGCGCAACCCTCCTCAATTACACTACGGGCCTGGTTTGGGTGAACGATGGCGGTACATGGAGCTTCATTAACTCGAGCGGGTACCTCGTAAATTACTCCTCTGACTTCACATATCTCAATTCATCACTTCAACCGATAAACATGCCTGGGTTAAACGCCCTTTACTACAATGGAAGCAACATATTCTTCGCAGCAAACGCCACCAATGTCCTACAGTTTTATTCCAACGGCACACCTATACAGCTTTACGACATCCGCGGCAGGAATTACCAGATAGTGGAGGGCCTAGAATACTACAACGGCAATTTCTATATAAGCGCATTAAGGCCGCCTGGTCAGGCTGTGATGGATATTTACAACTCCTCCTTTGATTACCAAACCACTGTTCCCGCCAGCCTGCCCTTCGGAAAGGTTGAAAGGTATAACAACAAGTGGTTCATAGCCTACAACGATTCAGGACTGTATAGGTTGATTGAATACACAG
>JALUUU010000153.1 GCA_027021185.1 archaeon
ATGGTGTCCGCCGATACCAGGGTGTCACCGTTAAGAACCAGGGCGTCTTCTTTTAAGTCCGCCTCCGCCACGGCGTGGGCCGTTCCCAGGCGCTCTCTCTGGACCGCGTACTCCAGCTCCACCCCGTGCTTCTCCTCGCCGAAGTAGCTCTTGATCATGTCGCCCTTGTAGCCGATGACCATGGTTGCCTTCTCCACCCCCGCATGGGAGAGGGCTATTAGAACGTGCTCCAGGAGGGGCTTCCCCGCCAGGGGGAGCATGGTCTTCGGGGTGGTGTTGGTCAGGGGCTCAAGCCTTTTTCCTTTGCCCGCCGCCAGGATAACAGCCCTCATTTTTCACACGCCGCCTCGAAATCCCTGGTCACCATATCCACTAGCTCCTTGAGGCGCTCCTCTGTTACGCCCTCCACAGAGGCTCTGACCAGGGGGGTGGTGTTGCTGGGCCTCAGGAGGGCCCATCCGTCTTCGAAGACCACCTTGGCTCCGTCGGTGAGGTCCAGGGTATATCCCTTGGCCTGCCAGTTCTCCACGATCCTCTCCACCACTTTGAATTTTTCCTCGTCCCTGCAGGGGAAGTTGATGGCCCGTTTGGGGTAGCTGGGTATGGCATCCACAAGCTCAGAGAGCTTCTCCCCTCTGGAGAGGATCTCCGCCAGCTTTAGGGTGATGAGGAGGGGATCGTCGAAGGGGTAGAACTCGGGGAGGAAGTAGTGGGCGCTGGTTTCCATGGCGAAGAGGGCGCCGTGCTTCTTTATGGCCTCGCTGATGAACACGTCTCCCACCCTGACCCTCAGCACTTCGCCCCCCAGCTTAGGTATCTCCTCCTCCACTATCATGGAACACTCCACGTTGGCTATTATCTTGCCTGTTCGTTTCCTCAGTATATCCCTGGCCACCAGGATGCCTATCTTCTCCGTCTGGACCACCCTGCCCTTGTCGTCCACGAAGATGACCCTGTCGGCGTCTCCGTCGTAACCTGCGCCGAAGGCGGCATTTTCCCTCACCGTGGCCCTCATCAGCTCCCCCAGGGTCTCCTCCTTGGGCTCCGAAGGTCGCCCGGGGAACCTCCCATCTATGGCCTCGTTTATCGTTACTACGTCTATGCCTGCCCTTCTAAGAGCCCTTGGGGCCGCTGTGGCTGCCACGCCGTTGCCCAGGTCCAGGACAGCCCTGAGGCTCTCTTGGACGCTGAACTTGGGCAGTATAAATCCCAGGTAGTCATCTATGGCGTCCTCGGAGCCCCTCCTTTCGATGCCCCCGATGCTGTCCCAGGGAGCCAGGGTGTAGTCTCCTCTGAGGTAGCGGTCTCTTATGTCCATGTTTTCCCTTGTATAGCCTGTGCCGTCTCCGTGGCGGAAGCGTATGCCTCCGTACTCCGGGGGATTGTGGGACGCGGTTATGTACACCCCTCCGTCGTAGTCGCCCTTCCATATGTGGTAGTTGGCTGTTGGAATGGGCACGAGGCCTATGGAGACGCACTCGCATCCCGTGGAGGCCAGGCCGGAGATGAAGGCTTCCTCCAGGACCTCGCTGCTGGTCCTGCCGTCCCTGCCCACGAGGACCCTTTTGTCTCTCCCAAGGTAGCTGCCGAAGGCCATGCCTATCTTCGCCGCCATGGCCACGTCCAGCTCCTCGTTGAATACGCCTCTTATGTCGTAAGCCCGGAATATGTGCCTGCTCATCTCTCTTTACGCCCCAAATTTTTCTGACTTGTTCAGGAGATCCAGCATTATCTGCATTATGTCTCTGCCCCTTATTCTTCCGAGGCCGCCCTTGGCCGCCTTCCTCTCGTCGAAGGTCTTGATGTCGTCCACCCTCACCTCGGGTCCGGCTATGATTATGGGCACCGGGTCGCCGGTGTGGTCCCCGTAGCTTGAGGATGTGGTGTGGTCGCTCAGGAGCACCATGTAGTTCTCCTCGACGAAGTCCACGAGGGGCGCCAGGGCCTCGTCTATGGCCTCTATCAGCTCGATCTTTCTCTCAGGGTTCATGTCGTGGGCCGCCTCATCCGGCTCTTTTATGTTGAGGAGGAGGAAATCCTTTTCCTCCAGCACCTTCTGGGCCGTCATTACCCTGTCCCTGTAGCCCTCAGGGGTCTCCACCAGCTCCAGGCCCACGCTCCTGGCTATGCCCTTTATTAGTCCAGTGGTGGTCATGCAGCTTCCAGTTATCCCGTATTTTTCCTCAAAGTATGGTATATCCATGGCTACGCCGCAGCCCCGGAGGAGGAGCATGTTTGCGGGTTTAAGTCCCTTGGCCCGCCTCTCCTCGTTGACCCTGTGGCGCTTCAGGACCTCGTGGGACTTTCTGATGAACTCGTTGGCCAAATCGGCGGTCCTGGTGGCGTCCCTGGATCCGTCCAGGGGCTTTACCTCCATTATTTTTTTTCCTATCTCGTGGGGATCGGAGTCAGAGACCTTGCTGCTCAGGTGGTCGCCCCTGAATACCAGGGCTCCCCTGTGTCCGGTGGACTCCTTGAACACAAAATCCACCCCGGGCAGGGATATCTCGTTTACAGCCTGGGCGAGGTCCGCTGTGCCCTTGTTTATCCTCCCCGCCCTCCTGTCTTTGACCACCATGTCCTCGTCCACGGTGGCGAAGTTTACCCTGAAGGCCACATCCCCCTTCCTGACCTCGAGCCCTGCCCCCAGGGCCTCGAAGGGGCCTCTGCCCGTGTAGTACATGTACGGGTCGTATCCCAGAAGGGCTAAATGAGTGGTGTCTGAGCCCACCCTCACCCCGGGGGCTATGGGGTCCATGATGCCGCATATACCCCTGGAGGCGATGGCGTCCATGTTTTCCTTCATAGAAACCTCTAGGGGGGTTTTGCCTCCGAAGTCCTCTATGGGTCGGTCGGCCATGCCGTCGCAGACCAGCATTAAGATTTTCATCATGGGCTACTCTGCCGGAGAGATATAAATAATTTACAGGCTGATAGCGATTCGCAGGCCGATGAGGCTTCCCGTGAGGCTGGACAGGAAGTTCACCATGGCGTTGTTTATGAGGCGACGCCTCTCCAGCACCGCCCCAAGGAGGCTGTCCATGTGAAAGCCTGCAACCCCTCCTATGAGGGCTGCAAGGAGGGACAGCTTGAGGTCTGCAAGCCCCAGGAGGTAGCTGGCAACCCCTATGATCAGCGCCCCGGCGAATCCCCCAAGCTCCCCCATGAGAGACACGCCGCCGTGGGTCCCGATGGGCACCTTTTCGAAGGTGGTTATGAGGTAGGGCCTCCTCCTGCTGAGCATGCCTATCTCAGAGGACAGGGTGTCTCCCGTTACAGTGGCTATAGCGGCTATGTAGCCTGCCTTCAGCATATTCCCCACGGAGTTTTCGCTGTTCATGAACCACAGGACAGCTATGAAGGCGGGCACGAGGCCGTTTGCCAAAACATTACCGACTCCTCTCCTTCCCTCCTTTTTCTCCGCCACCCCGAGGCTCTTCTTGTAGGAGTATCCGTACCTGGTGGAGGCGAAGCCCATAACTAGGAAGACCACCAGGAGAGAAAGCCACTCTATTCCCGCGAATAGGCCTATGATTATCCCCAGGGCGACAGCTGCTAGGGTGCCCTCGAGGTCAAGGATGCGGAGCCTGTAGATGATGAAGCCTATGACTAGGCCCAGTGCCAGAACGGGGATCTCTTTCACCATCTTTCACCCCTCGGCCATGAGGAATAATAATTCAAGGCATAGGTGCAATCAAGGCCTACCCCTGGCACCAGACGCCAGAACCCTGACCTTCCTAACTTCAACCCTCTTCAGAGGATATATCTTGCTGGCGGCTTTGTACATCTCCGAAGAGGTCTTCCCCAGGACGACTTCCTGGATGAACCTGTCCAGAGTGGCTCTTCTTGCCGCCCTAAAAACCTTGGAGGACATTATCCTCCTTATGGCCTTTTCCTGGGCTGTTTGAGCCCTGCCAATGGCTAAGGCGATAGTCTTAACTCTGAGCTTGCTTCCGTCCTTGGTGACTACGTCCGTTACACCCTCCACCCTGGTGGTTTTTCTCCGAATCTGGCTCCTCATGTAGTCCCTGGACAGGGACTGGGCCTTGAACTCGGTGAAGGCTTTGTCTCCCTTGACCTCGGTTATCTTAAACTTCAGCTTGACGTGCTGCTTGGATATGTCCCCCGTGAGGTCTTTCATGGTTGTCTCCACAACCCTCCCGATGAGACTCTCCGGGTCAGAGGCAAGGGTTTCACCTATCTTCGCCTCCCCGAACATCTTGGGGGTGTACACGGTGTACCAGCGCTTAGTCTTCCAAGTATCTATCTTCTTCCGTTTTCTTGCGGCTCTGGCCATCTAACTAAAGCAAAAAGCAATCACCTATTTATGCTTTGCGTTGAATTACCTCCAGACCGTTCATATACGGAACAAGAACATCTGGGACTTTTATGCTGCCGTCCTCGAGCTGATAGTTCTCCATGACGGCTATGAGAGCCCTCTCCGTGGCCACGAGGGTGCTGTTAAGGGTGTGCACGGGCTTGGTGGGCTTCCCCGGCTCCGGCCTGTACCTAATGTTGGCCCTTCTCGCCTGATAGTCTGTGCAGTTGCTGCAGCTGACCATCTCCCTGTACTTCCCCTGCCCCGGGAGCCACGCCTCAAGGTCGTACTTTTTGGCGGCGACGCTGCCTATATCTCCCGTGCAGACATTCACAATCCTGTAGGGGATGCCCAGCCTCTGGAAGACCTCCTCGGCGTTGGCTATCAGCATCTCGTGCTCATCCCAGGAGTCCTCCGGCTTGGAGAATACGAACTGCTCCACCTTCTCGAACTGATGCACCCTGAAAATCCCCTTGGTGTCCCTGCCATGTGTTCCCGCCTCCTTCCTGAAGCACGGGCTTATGCCCGAGTACCTGAGGGGGAGCCTCTTGGTCTCAAGGATCTCGTCCATATGCAGGGCCAGGAGGGCGAACTCGGAGGTGGGCAGGAGATAGAGGTCCTCCCCCTCCACCTTATAGATGACATCCTCGAAGTCCCCTAGGTCAGTGGCGCTCTCCACTCCGCGGCGCCTGAGCATGTAGGGGGGCTGATAAAGGGTGAAGCCTTTTTCCACCATCACGTCCAGGGCGAACTTGACCAGGGCGTAGTTGAGCCTCACGAGCTCCCCCTTGAGGTAGTAGAACCTCGCCCCGGCCACCTTCCCGGCCCTCTCCACATCTATCAAGTCCAGGGCCAGGCCGAGGTCTATATGGTCTTTGGGCTGGAATGGGAACTCCGTGGGCTCTTCCCATGTCCTTATGACAACGTTGTCCTCCTCTCCTGCGCCTACCGGGACAGAGGAGTGGAGGATGTTGGGCAGGCGATACAGCACTGCCCTTAGGCGGTCCTCAACCCTGTCTTTCTCTTCCTCAAGCTTCCTGAGCTCCCCAGGAAGCCTCTTCGCCTCCTCTATGAGCTTCGAGGCGTCCTCTCCCTTCTTGCGGAGCCTGGCTATCTCCGTGGAGATGGCGTTACGCCTGTGCCTCAGCTCGTTGACGGCCGTTATCAGGCGCCTGCGCTCTCTGTCCAGCTCCAGGACCTCGTCAACCAGGGGCAGCTTCTCCAGGCTGCCCCGCTTCTTCAGGTCGTCTCTGACCACCTCGGGGTTACTTCTTATCAGAGCTACGTCCAGCATCTTCATCACCTGTTAGGGAGAGAACCCCTTTTATAAGCTTCTCAGTGAAGAGGAGGTCGTCCAGGGCCGCGAGGAAGGTGCCGAGTTTCCTGTGCTCCAGCCTCGTTACGACGGTGCTCTCCTCTGCGCTGGTTTTTATCCTCAGGCTGCTGGGAGCGACTCGGTTGTCCACCTCCAGGAGATGGGCCACCATCTCGGCCACTTCCGGAGTGCCGTAATGGAACTTTATCTCAGCCTTGGCTTTCATCTTTCAGCTGTCTACCTATCTCTTCCTGGACATATTTAAGGAACTCCATCTCCAGGCCCTTCTCTATCTTGGCCCCCGCGGCTATGTCGTGGCCCCCTCCCTCTCCTCCAACCTTCTCAGAGGCATAGTGCATGGCCTTCCCCAGGTTCAGGCCCAGCTCGATGAGCTCCCTGGTTCCCCTGGCCGAGACCTTTATGGCGCCGTCCTCTCTCTCGGAGAAGGCGACTATGGGCTTGATGGGGCTCAGGATCCGGGAGTTCAGGACCATGCTGGCCACGGTGCCTATCACGTTCTCGCTTATCTCGTCTCCGGCGTGGAAGTAGTAGACCACGCCGCCGTCTTTTATCCTGTCCAGGTTGCTGGATACCCAGCTGTAGCAGTTGGCGAGGTAGCTCTTGTGCTCCTTCAGCATTTCCAGGGCTTTCTGGTATAGCTTTGAGCGCTCACCGATGGTTACCGCGAGGCCAACGCCGTTGCTCTCGTGCTTCCCGCAGCCATTGAGGAGGGTGGCGTATTCCTTGGCATCCCTCAGGGGCGTTCTCTTCTCCTCCCTGAGGAGGGTGTATACGTCCCCCACGATGCTCTCCGCCAGGGGCGGGGGAACCCTATGCTCTATCATCTTGAGGATAAGGGCGGTGGTGAGCCTCTTGCGCTCATCCTTGCTAAGGTCCGCGAGCATGGTGTAGCCGCCGTTCTTCTTCACTGGTATGTCCAGATCCCTGAGGAACTGGATGCAGGCTGACTCGCTGCCGCTCAGCCCCGGGATGAAGGGCTCGGTGGTGAGCTCTAGGGCCTTGTAGAGGGGTCGGGTCTGCCTCCCGAAGAGACGGAGGTCCTTCTCCACCCTTATCACTCCCGCGTTTACGGCGTCCTGGAGGATCTCCTTGTTAACCCCCTTCAGCTTCCCGTCTCCGTCCTGAATATCGCCCACCGCCCCTACTATGGCGAGGTCCGCTAAGTCTTTGTTGTCGTCGCTGAGGGTCCTGGCGAAGAGGTAGGCCATCCCGGCGCCGCTCACCTCTCGGGAGCCGTCTATCCCGTAGAGGTGGGGATTCACCATTGGTATGCTGTTCTCCCCTTCCTTAGGTTGGTGGTGATCGAGGACGAATACCCTCTTATCTGAAAGGTGCTCCTCCATCTCCCTAAGGAGGCCGCTCCCCAGGTCCACGAAGACCACTACGCCTGAGCCTTCCTCGGCCAGCTCCACAAGGATCTCTTCCTCGAGCTGCTTAATGCTCCTGGTGTGGACGGGGTAGCCCTCTCTGGTTAAAGCCCTGTGGATTATGCCTCCTGCGCTAAGGCCGTCGGCGTCGTTGTGGGTTATTACCCTGGCAACCCCCCCTGTCTCCATGGCTTCCTTGAAGGCCTGGGCTAGCTCTTCTAAGCCTTGAAGCATTTCTTTAAAGCCCTCAGCCATGTTGGAACGCCTACCTGACCAGGAGCTTAGCCTTCTTCAGGTCGTACTTCCAGTCAGCGGGGATCCTGCCCTCCCTTCTGTAGTATCTGGCCAGCCTGATTATCTTGGCTTCGGTGAGCTGCATGCCGCGTTTTGCGGTCATGTCCTTGGGGTTCTCGGTGAGGTGTTTGTCGAGCTCTACTGCTTTCTTGATGAGGTTCATCATGTCCTCTGGGAGCTCCGCCTTTATGCCTTTCTCATCCAGGATCTGGGATATCCTCTTGGCGGTCATCAGCTTCACGCTGGGGACGCCGTATTGATCCCGGAGCACCACCCCTATCCTGCTGGGGGAAAGCCCTTTCTTGCCCAGCTTAACCACCGTATCCACTATCTCCTCCTCGGAGAGCTCCACCCACTTGGGCGGAGAGGTGCGGTAGGGCCGGGTAGAACCGGATTTGCCCCGCTTTCCGGAGTGCATCCTTGCCATTTCACATCTCCTTGAGATATCTTATCAGCATCTTAATGCTCTTAACCCTATGGGATATTTTTTTCTTGATCGCGTAATCCTCCGCGAAGGTTCTGGCGTGGCCCTCAGGGATGAATATTGGGTCATAGCCGAACCCCGCGCTCCCCCTTATGCTGGGGGAGATATTACCTCTCACCACGCCTTTAAATATTTTTACCTCGTCTCTCCCCCTGTAGGCCACCACTGACTCGAACCTCGCTCCTCTGTCCTCCACCCCCTCCATGAGCCTGAGAATGCCCTCGTTGCCTATGGTCTTGAGGATGTAGCTGGAGTATACCCCTGGAAAGCCCTTGAGGGCGTCTATGAACAGCCCTGAGTCCTCTATGAAGACCCCCTCCTCCAGGGCCTTTGCAGCGGCCATGGCCACCTCCTCCAGGGTGTCTCCCTGGATCTCTGGGTAGCTACCCCTGCGCCACTCCAGGGCTAGGCCCTCCTCGATGAAGAGCTCCTCTGCCTCTCTGAATTTATGCCCGTTTGATGTCAGGAAGACGTATCTGCGCCTCATTTATATTCTCCTGGATTGATTGGCCGCGAGGGTATTTATCCTTTTTTCCACCCGCACCAGTGGAAATAGGGGTCTATCGATAGAAACCAATATTAGTCCCGAATGCATTAATAGCCTCGGGGGTAGATAACATGTACTACGTGAATGGACTGGAATATCTCGGGAGGGACGTTCAGATACGGGGAAAAACCATGGAGGGTGTTGAGGCGAAACGCTTCGTAACCCTTAAAAAGACCGACACCATGCCTTCTAGGGATGAGGTGGTTGCCCTGGCAAAGGCCAACCCCAAGGTCAAGAAGGTTTGGGTCATGGAGATCAACGGGAACAAATGGCGCAAAGCCATGGACGTAATAGACGTGTAAGGAAATAAAATATACAGTAAAATTTATAGGCTAAAAAAACAAATCCCCTTTGTGCCCATGGGATCCCATCCTCCTTTTTAATTCCCATGGGCCCCCTCCCCCCACATACTTTTCTTATTATTTCCTTTTTTCTTCCCTTATCTCCGCCTGTTGCTCAAGCTTTCACTTTCACTTTTCCCGCCCTCTTCCCCAAGGCATTTATTACCCCCCGGGTCAGAGTCTCCTAGGGTGGTTTTGAATGGGCAGGACTTTACCTACTTTCCGCCGCATCCTGGACCTCTTCGAGGAGGAGTGGATGCCCTACAGGCGGAGCCTCCGCAAGAAGGAGCAGCACGTCTTCGATGAGCTCCTTCGGAAGGCCAGGATGCACGCCTCAAGCTCCATGTACCAGGCCCCGGCCAACCCCTTTGAGGCTATAGTGATCTCCATTCTCCTGGAGATGCAGAAAGAGATAGACAGGCTGAAAGAGAAATAAAAAGAGCCGGAGCAGGGGCGAGACTCTGGTCTCTGATTTAGGTTTCTGCCTAGAGCTCTGTGTACTTCTTGTACTCTCCCTTTGTCTTGCTGACGGGGTACTTCTCGCTGTTTTCCCGCATCTTCTCCGATATAGCCTCTGACA
>JALUUU010000154.1 GCA_027021185.1 archaeon
AGTGCCACGATAGGGTTGACCCTGATATATTCAGTTCCTCCGCCAGTTCGCCGAATTTCGCTGACGGATGGGTTAGAAGATAAACCAGTATTCTGCGGTGACTCTTCAATCTAAGAATCCCTAACAAGCGCCTGTTATCGCTGTGCACAGAGGGGGGATAATATCTTAGGTTCCTGCCGCACTTCTCGGATACAATGGCTTTGGATTTCTCGAGGACATCGAGGTTATACTTTAAACACCCAACGGCGAGGTTGGTCTTTCTTTGGATTCCCCTGAAATGTATCCCAGGATACCTGAAAACAACGTCGCATATTCGCTTCCTGTTGAGATTGAGTTCTACCATATCGAGGCCTCAGAAAAAAGTAAAACAAATTTAGCGGTCCCCATGCCCATTATCTGGAAATTAACTTTGTTTAATATTCCTATATTCGATGATTGTACCAAAAATTACTTTAATTTCTCAATCCCACGCCGAAGAGTTGAGGACTCTGTTTGGAATGAGTGGAAGGCGATGCACCTGATCAGATTTTTTATACTTTTTCTGTTGGCTGTGAGCGGCGCCACTGCAGCCTCCGCCAAAGAGGTCCCTGTAGCCATCGAAAAAACGGATACTTGTGTTTACTGCGGCATGCCCATCCGTGATCTGAGATTTGCGTGTGAAGTTATTTACCGAGACGGACGTGTGATTAAGACAGACGAGATAGGTGAGATGTTCGAAAATCTGCCAGAGCTCGCCAATGACCCCAAGGTAGCCGCTGTCTTTGTCCATGACTACTACACCGGGGAATGGATAGACGGAAAGAAGGCCTACTATGTCCTCGGGGGCGAGGTTTTCACCCCCATGGGCTACGGCATAGCTGCTTTTAAGACGATTGAAGGTGCTGAAAAATTTGCCCGGGAGAGGGAAGGCAAAGAAATCCTTTCTTTTGTAGAGATGACAGAAAAAGAGTTGCGCCCAGGAAAGATGATGATGCCGGGATTATCTAATGAACTCTTCCTGGGCGGGGTTGTTGCTACGCTGCTTCTGACCTTTGGTATCGTGGAATTCCTTGAGAGGAGGGGTGTGAAAAGGGACAGAAAGGGGTTTAGATTTGACCTTCTGCGCATAGGGATCCTTCGGAGACTGGTGAGGTCTCAGGCTTTCAGGCTGATCCAGCTGCCAATGGTTGGACTATTTATTCTAATAATAGCCGCTGGGCTCTTGGGAACCCAAGCTGGAGGGCGCAACATCGCTACGGTGCTGACATGGGTTATTTGGTGGGTTTTCCTCGTGTTCGTGATAATATTTTTCGGTAAAATCTGGTGCACCTTATGCCCCTGGAATGCCATTGCCGGCTGGATCCAGAGAAAGAGCCTTTGGAAGAGAAAAAAGGATTTATTCACTTTGAATATAGAGTGGCCCAGGCGGCTTAGAAACATTTATCCTGCCACCGCCCTTTTCATCCTCCTGACCTGGCTTGAACTTGGATATAATGTAACCTACAGCCCGCGTTATACCGCCTACCTGGGCCTGCTCATACTCTCCATGGCCGTTATCTCCGCTGTGATTTTCGATAGACGGGCCTTCTGCAGATATGCTTGCCTGGTTGGGAGAGTGAGCGGCTTGTACTCCATGTTCGCTGCCACCGAGCTCAGAAGGAAAAATAGCAAAACCTGTAACACAATCTGCCGTCAGGAGTATGAGAAAAAGAAACGCCGAACTGGCGGTGCGAGAGACTGCGGTAAGGGAAACGAGAAAGGCTATCCCTGCCCGACCTTCGAGTATCCTCGTGTAATGAGTTCCAACACTTACTGTATCCTCTGTTTTGAGTGTGTCAAAAGCTGTAAACACAGAAACATCTCATTTAACATACGTCCCTTTGCATCAGATCTCATAAATCTCAGGAAGCCCAGGAAAGATGAGGCGTATCTGGCCCTTGTAATGCTCAGCATGACGATTTTTCATGGTTTGACCATGATACCTCAGTGGCATTTTTTCATAGAAGACATCGGACGGCTTACGGGTCTAGGGTACTACGGATCATTCACCCTGGGGATGGCTGAAGCCTTATTAATCCCTGTGGCAGTTTATTATCTACTGTGCGTTCTATCTAAGGCTTTGTCGGGCAGCAATGAAGTCTCAGTGAAACAAATTTTCATCAACTACTCCTATCCCCTTCTCCCTATCGCCCTCTTCTATCATCTGGCCCACAATTCCATGCATTTTTTCACGGAGGCGCAGAAAATCATTCCTGTGCTATCAGATCCCTTCGGCTGGGGATGGAATCTTCTAGGGACGGCGACATGGACTATGAAGCCGCTTATGTCTCTCTTCACAATCTGGAAGCTTCAGATTTTTCTTATCCTGGTCGGCCACATCTACGGAATATACATAGCATCGAAAATAGCAAGAATAACCTTTAAAGACCAGAGACAAGCCATGAGAAGCCTCATCCCCCAGCTCGTGGTTCTGATTGGATTCTCGGTGATAAGCCTCGTTCTTTTGGCTCAGCCTATGCTGATGAGGACCACCATGTAGGAGGAAACGAAAAATGATTGATAAAGAAATGAAATCAAAATTAGAGCGGTACGGCCTTCTCCTGGCCATCGCCGGTGTAGTGCCTATCAGGAGCGGCATATTGCTGCTCCAGGAAAAAGACTGCGGATGTTTTTTGGTTGAGAAAACCACTCTCCATGCTAACAACGTACTCTTCGGCTGGATGAGCATAGTTGCCGGAGCTGCACTGCTATTGGGCGGTGTGAAGCTCTCTAAGGACAGGGTGGGTAAACCCTGGATATTCGCATTCCTTCTTGTTGGGGCCGTGGCAGGATACACCGCCGGACTTGCGCCGTCGTATGACGCTTCAGAAGAAACCGGAGACTACACTGCCCTAGCTCAGAACCTTACGGCTAAGGGCTGGGTCATGTTCTACGCCAACTGGTGTCCCAGGTGCCATGAGCAGATTGGCATGCTCGGAGGATCGGCTGGATACCTGCGGTTAATAGACTGCGCCACCTTCCAATGCCCGTCCTTCGTTAAGGGGTATCCCACCTGGGCAAGGATGAAGGACGGTGAGGTAGAGGTTAGGACAGGGGTACAGAGCATCCAAGAGCTCAGAGAGATGGTCAAAGAATGAGACAGGTCTTAATAGCTCTCACGCTGTCTCCCGCTTCCTAAGCCAGATTTTGATAAATGGTATTAGTAATAATGCAAGGAAGAGATAGGGCGCGTACGGAGTGATGGGCTCCAAGAGTTCGTGGTGGGGCTGCCTCGGGAATGGCGGGAATGTCTCTGCCAACCCCTTTCCACCCACCGCAAGGAGGAAGTTATTCCAGGTCACATGAATTATCGAGCTCTGGTACCAGGAATGCGCCAGGGCCATGAAGACTATGAAGAAGGCTCCGAAGAGTACTAAAGCCCATCCCATCACCTTATCGACCTGTTCCTTGCGCCTAACCAAGGCCCCCGTGGCATTTACACCCAGCATTCCGAGGATAGCTATCGCAAACACCGGAGTCATTCTACCCAAGCCGTGAACGAATCCCATATAGGCGCCATACACGGGGTCGCCTAAGGCAGCTATCCCGAGGAGAATCACGTACCAGTGGGGACATGGGCAGCCTATGCCCGCGTTCCCCACCAGGAAACCAAAAGAGAAGGATTTGAGGTAGTCCCCATATTTCATGAAATTAGGGAGTGGACCCGAGTATGCCGGTATTTTTATGTTAATTAGCCCCAGGGACGATAGGCCGAATATATACGCCGCCACCCCGGCCAGGAACCACATGCTCTGGCTCGCTATATCGTCTCCCAGGTAACGTCCCACGAAGGCTATACCAACACCGTATAGCGCCAGGGTTGTGGACACCCCTACTCCGTAGAGAGCGGCCATGGTAAGGCCTTTTTTATAGCTCTGCCCCATGGTGAGAGGTACAATAACAAAAACCATGGGCAGGGTGCACGGGAGGAGGATCATGGTCATTCCCGAGGCATAGGACAGCGTGAGGCCTATAGATCTGGTTAGAGATGTTGTGGAGACATAGAAAACCCCCATCAGAAAAATTGAGAACAGTATGGTGGCGAGGATGATCAGATACACCCTCAGCCTCTTCTCAGCCGGAGTTAACTCTGCCCGTGCCACCTTGTTTTCTCCTTCCCACTGATAGATGATAAAGAGATTTCCTTTAATAAAAAACTTATGTATCTATTTGATTAACACTTGTCCCAGTCCTGGTGCATACCACCGTAAGGCTTTTATTTAGATTAGATGAAGAAATGTCTATGTATCGATTTGTTGTTCTTTTCCTTATCCTCGTGTCTGGTTGCCTAGGCGTTGGGGCGGAGGAGAAGACCCAGGTAGAAAAGCCCCTTATAAAAGAGTTTAAACTCCTGGTCGTCAGCAGCGCATCCGCCGAGGTAGAGGTCTACGATTTCGCCAGGAAAACGCGCATAGGCGTTATCCCCGTCGGCAAGAACCCCAGAGACATACTTTTATCGCCGGATAAAAAGCTGGCCTTTGTTAACAACCTAGATGAGGGCTCAATAACAGTAATCGATCTATCTAAACAGAAAGTTGCAAAAACACTTGAGGTCGGTGAAAAGCCTTGGGATATGAAAATCTCCCCTGACGGAAAGGAACTGTATGTCTCTAATTACGGTGAATCAACAGTAACCATCGTCGACCTGGACTCCCTTACTATCGCCAAAAAGATAAATGTGGGCAAAGGTCCCATGTCTATGAGTTTCGCTGATGAAGACCGCCTTGTCTTCGTAGGAAACAGCCTCTCGAACGATGTTTCAGTGATTGAAACCGCCTCCCTCAGGGTGATAGCCAACGTTCCGGTAGGCCCTCGCCCGGAACATGTAGTAAGTAATGGGGATTACGTTTTCGTTAACAACCAGGGAGATAACACCGTCACGGTTCTTCATGTGGCTTTGCTGGATAAGCCCGTGGACACGTTTTCAGCAGAAGAAATCGCTGATTGCGGCCCCATGGTTTCTGAGCAAGACTATACATACACGACCCTGCCTGAGGAAGACCTCGTCTTGAAACTCTGGACAGAGGACATGTCTCTGGAGGGAAAGATACCTGTAGGCGACAAGCCTTATCAGTTTGTGTTCTCCCCCGACTACAGATTGGGTTTCGTGACAAATACAGGATCTAATGACGTTTCCGTTATTGACCTTGAATCTTCTAGAGTTGTTGAAACCATGGAAGTAGGGGAGAAGCCCATGGGCATAGCTGTTTTCTATTAGAATGAAAAAATAAAAAAAGAGAGGCTCCAGTTAAGGAGCTGTTTTGTTTTTATTTACTTTCTGCGCCTGTAGAGTCTGTAGGCTCCAAGGGGCAGCATTGCAAGGGCCAAGAGAGCAGTTGGGCCGCAGACGCCCTTACCTTCTGCCTTGGCTGCCTCGGCTGTCGCCTTCACACCTTTCAGGGTTTCCTCGAGCTCTTGGAGTTCGCCCTCCAGGTTTGCAAAGTCCTCAGCCTGCTTCTTCTTAAGCGCATTGAGTTCCTCAAGGGCATTGGCGGCTGACAGGCTGACGCCGATAACTCCCTGGGGCTTCTTGAATCCCTTGATCGTCTTCACTTTGGTGAGGGTTGCTACGTCTATGACATCCACGACATTCTTCTCAGGAACAGAGACATAGAGTTTTGTTCCGTCAGGAGACAGGTCACCGGTGCGTGGCTTACCACCCGGGGTGAGAGGTATCTCCTTTATCATCTCGAGCTTCTCTATGTCGACAACTCCGACACTCTTGCTCGCCCTCATTATCACAAAGGCATACTTGTTGTCCAGGGTTATCTCGTTGCTCTGAGGCTCCAGTCCCATCATCTCTTTGACGGTTATCCCCTTCGGCTCCAGGGCAGCCTTTGCCGCGGCCAGGGACTCCTTGGGAACGAATCTGACTACCTCTTTGGGATTGGCCGGGTCGCTAACGTCTATAACGCTCTCGGTTCCCTTGCCTTTACCCTCGGCATTTTCCATGAAAACGTATTTTCCGTCCCAGGTCACCGTGGTCATGAAGGGCTTGACGGCGGTGTCTTTATTTATGCGCGGTATGTCGATGATCTTCAGGATCTTCTTGTTTTGGATGTCAAGGACGCCGAACTTGTCAGAGAATATGCCCGGGATGTAGGCGTATTTCCCGTCAGGTGAGATTGTCATATCGCAGATCCCGAACTTCTTGGGCCACTCAACCTTGGCTATAACCTGGCCGAAGGTCTCAGATGACTCGTCCATGTCGATAAAGTAGCTTATGTCAACGTCTCTCGAGGCGGTTACCAAGAGCTTGCCATCAGGGGTAAAGTCCTGCCAGTTTTTCTTGCTTTTCAGATCCAATGAAGAGACAACATTTCCGGTCACGCTAAGTATGTCGACGCCTTTCTTGGTGTTAAAGGCGAAGTACTTCTGGTTCCACTGATTCGATGGCCATGATCCCTTTGTTCCCACAGATAGTTTTGCAACAACTTTGTCAGAGTCCGTGCTTACTATGCTTATGGTTTTGTCGCCAGCGTTGGATACGTAGATAGTATCCTCGGCAAAGACCGGAGCAGCCAGCAACAGAAACAGCAAGCCCATTAGAAAAACTTTCTTACCCATGTTCAACCTCCTATTCTTTTTTCCCCCTTTCTCTGGAGATTTTAGCACTATCTTGATATTCCCCACGATATATAAATGTTTCGATTTTTCACGGTCTGAGAATTTTTTTTCTCAAAGCTAGTAGAGTGTCTTACCTTTTTTTGGGTTTTCTAAGGATTTTTTATGGTGTTTTAAGGCTTTTTATGCGAAATCATACAAGTATAAATACCACAAAATTTCTAAATTGTTAATGTTAAATCATTGCAAAAAGAAAACAAGGATGGCAGAAGACGACGATAGAATCAGATACGCAATGCTGCGGAGAGGAGACGAGATAGTCTTTAGCAGAGAGTCGATTCGAGATAAAAGGACTCTTGTTTTTAAAAAAGACGCCTGCGTCGGCTGCTGGTTCTGCCACGAGTCCTGTCCCGTCGATGCCATTGATAAGAACCCCATCCGCAATAGAGACGGCGACGTCATTCAGCACGAGAATATAATAATAGATCCCGAGAAGTGCGTTTTGTGCGGCATATGCGCCGAGGTTTGCGCCTTTGATGCGCTGAAACTCACCATAGACGGAGCGTCTATAAAGACCCTCGCAGGTTACCCTCAGTATGCTAAAAATTATAGAATTGATTTTGATAAATGCGTGCCCAAGGACATCGAGAAACGAGAGGTCTGCAGGGATTGCGAGGAGGTTTGTCCCAGGGGCGCCCTTACCTGCAGCCTGATAGAAGAGGATGGCAAGATAAAGAACACCGTGGAGCGAGACGAAACCCTGTGTATAATGTGCACCGCATGCAAGAAGGCCTGCCCCCAGGATGCTATTACTGCTGAGAAATTTTTCGATGGAGACATAGAAGTAGACCTCGATAAATGCGTTGGGTGCGGTGTCTGTGTAGCTATCTGCCCATCAAAAGCCCTGAGCATGCCCAAGCCCGATATAGGTGAAAAAGTAGATACCCTCGTAATAGACAAAGATATATGTGTCTACTGCGGTGCCTGCGCCAATGCCTGCCCAACAGAGGCTCTGAAGGTTGAGAGAGATTCTATAAACTACGTTAAAGAAAGAAACACCTCAACCCTCAAGAGGCGGAGCAGGATATTCATGGAGCTGCTGACACAGGAGGAATGAAAATGACATTTGACCTCGTTGTGGAGGAGGAGATATGCACAGGGTGCGGAAACTGTGTCGTGGCATGCCCCATCAATGCCCTGAAGGTGGATGAAGCCTACGGCGGGAAAGGCGGCGGAGTGGAACTTAAGATCGAGAACGGTATAACCTGTGTAATAACCGACGCCTGCAACGGCTGCGGGGTATGTGTAGTGGCATGCTCTCAGAGAGCTCTTTCCCTGAAGGCCCTGACACCTCAGCAGGCAGCCCGGGAGCTCAGGATCAGCGAGATGGGCGCCGCCGAGGGGGAGGCAGACGGCGAAGCAGTTGAGGAGTATGAACCTAGTAAAGTGGCACGTTTCAAAATTGACCCCGTTAAGAAAGCCCTTTTGGAGAGCGTCCTCGGAGCTCTGAAAAACATCAAGGTCAGATACCTCATAGAAAGCGGTAAAGCGGAGGACGCCAAAGAAAGCATTCTAAAGAGGAAAGATGTTGGAAAGGGCAAGTAAAATCAGTCCCCTCCAGGTCAAGAAGCATCTGCCGGGGAAGAACTGCGGGGCCTGCGGAACCACTACATGTATGGGCTTTGCGGTGAAGCTGCTTGGGAAGAAGGCTAAGCTCGAGGAATGTCCCTACCTGAAAAAGGCAGAGTACATTCAGAGCAGCCTGGCCCTGAAGGAGCTTCTGGCCCCCGTGATGAAAAGAAAAGAAACAAGGCTAGTTATTCATGAGAGCCTCTGCAACGGCTGCGGCAACTGCGTTGTTAACTGCCCTCCCAACATGTCCTGTAGCCTCGAGGCGAGTGGGGGAAAAGGGCCGACCTCCAGGTGTGTGGTCTTGAAGATGAAGAATGGCGTGGTAGAAGAGGTGAACCTGAGCTCCTGCAGACGCTTCGAGGATGAGGAGAACTCGGATTCAGAGCCCTGCAGGCTATGTATAGACGCCTGCCCATTCAAGGCTATCGAGTTTCTGTGATTTCCTTAAAGTGGGCTTGGATTATTTTCCTCTGCCCTGTTCTCAGAACCTCTGAGAGGGTTGAGATGGATATGCCGAAGAGCCTTGCTAGTTCCCGCAGGCTGATTCGTTTTGGATAGTCAAAATACCCCTTCTCGAGAGCGACCCGGATTATCTCTTCCTGCCTAGCCGTGAGGGCTTCCCTGCCCTTGACCTCCGCCATTTTTACTATCTCAACGTCGAAGCCCTTGTCTTTCATCGCCGACATTAGCTTCCGAAGGGGTCTTTTTCCGCTGGCAAGAAGGGTCCAGTATATCCCGCCGTTTTTAGTGCTTGCAGATATCAAGAAACATTCTGAACCAGCTAGAACACTGCAAACGGCGCAGCGGTCGGTATGGATACTCGCAATGGCTTTATCCCTTGACGTCTGGGTGATATCAACCTCTTGAAACTGAGGAGAGCCCTTGAGCTCCTCCACGGCATCGCCCAGCTTGTCCTCAGGAGCCCGTATCTCGACCAGATCTTTGACCCCTCCATCGGAGAACGGCAGGCACCCCAGCACGCTGATTCTTGCTCCGTATTTTTTTGCCAGACTGTCCATCCAATCAG
>JALUUU010000155.1 GCA_027021185.1 archaeon
TGGAGGACTTCTCATAATCTATCTGGACGAGGTTGTAACAAAGTGGGGATTTGGCAGCGGTATAGGGCTGTTCATCATAGCAGGTGTGTGTGCGGAGATAGTCATCGGCTCCCTCAACCCCTTCCCGGCGACACCTGGAGAGCCGATGCCCGCGGGGATCATCCCGAGGTTTATTTACCTGCTGATAAACAACCAGACGAGATTTGATATCCTCATACCCCTTCTCGGCACCTTCATAGTTTTCGCTATAGTTGTCTATATATCCAGCGTCAGGGTTGAGATACCTCTAACATATGGAAGGTTCAGGGGCGCAAGGGGAAGGTATCCTATAAAGTTCATCTACGCCAGCGTCATCCCTGTTATATTTGCCAGCATCCTCATGGCAAATGTCCAGCTCTGGGCGAGGCTCCTTTACAACGCCGGCTATCCCATCTTGGGGGAGTTCGTTGACAACAACCCAGTGAGCGGTGTTGCTTACTACATGCGCATGGGGGGGCATGCCATTTACAGCCCGGATTTTGATCCTATAGCAGCAGGGGTGTACGTGTTTCTCATGGCAACCCTTGCCATGTTATTCTCCAAGTTCTGGGTGGAAACAACGGGGATGGACGCCAAGACCGTGGCCAAGAAGCTTCAGAGCAGCGGCATGGTTATTCCCGGATTCAGAGGGGATATCAGGATAATCGAGAGAGTGCTCTCCAGGTATATCCCGGCGATAACACTGCTGGGTGGTTTGTCTGTCGGCCTTCTTGCTGCCTTCGGGGATATGACGGGGGCCTTGGGGGGTGGAACAGGGGTTCTTCTAACAGTGGGCATAGTTTACCAGCTCTATGAGCAGATAGCCAAGGAGCAGCTCATGGAGATGCATCCGATGGTGCGTAAAATCATGGGAGGACTTTAAATGACAGTGATAGTTGTTACAGGCACACCGGGGGTTGGAAAGACAACGGTCCTCAAAACAGCCCTGGAAAATACGTCAACAGAGTACGTCGTTGTAAATTATGGAGACGTCATGCTGGAGGAGGCTAAGAGGAGAGGAGTGATGGATAGAGACGAGATGAGGCGGCTCTCCCCCGAGATTCAGAGGGATATCCAGCGAAAGGCGGCTCAGGAAATAGCCGCCAAGGCGGAGGATAGAGGTATAATAGTGGACACCCACTGCACCATCAAGACCCCCTCAGGTTACCTTCCAGGACTGCCAGCCTGGGTTCTGGATGCATTGAAGCCTGAAAAAATCGTCTTAATCGAGGCCGAGCCCGAGGAAATAATGAACAGGCGCATGAAGGACACAACCAGGATAAGGGACGCGGATGTTCTGTCAGAGATAGAGGAGCATCAGCTGGTCAATAAGGCCACGGCCATGGCTTACGCCGCTCTCACAGGAGCAACTGTAAAAATTATTAAGAACAGTGACAACAAACTTACTGAGGCGTCCCAGCAACTGATAGATGTCCTGGAGGGATAAGAAAATGGTGCAGGAGATAATTGACGGCGTCTTCAAGGTGATGGACAGCATTTTTGGGCCCTTCTTTCATCTCACGTCAGACACTAAGCTCAGCCTCCTTATAGGGGTTTTTCTTGTGGCTACCCTGGTTTCTGCCATAATTATAGCCATATCTCATCGGCTGGTAGATCAGAAGAGGATGAAGGAGCTTAAGGCTGAGATAGCTAAATACCAGAAAAAGATAAAAAAAGCCAGGGACAGGAGGGACCTGAAAAAAGCCACGGCCCTTCAGAACGAGATGATGAAGTACAACAAGGAGATGATGGGCATGTCTCTCCGTCCCATGATGTACACTTTTATCCCCATCATAATTATCTTCACATGGTTAAGGAGGTACGAATACCTCAACGACTTCATTGCCCAGCAGGGGTATCTCATCGCCCTTCCCTTCGTTATACCGAAATTCGGCACCACTCTGGGATGGTTTGGGTGGTATATACTGTGCTCCTTCCCCACTTCCATTCTAATCAAGAAGATTTTTAAGATCGAGGGTCCCTGAGTTAGGCTGATGATATTAACAGTGAGCGGATTCATAGGAAGCGGCAAGACTACAGTGGCCAGGGCCCTCGCAGAGCGCTACAACCTTAAACATATCTCTGCAGGAGTAGTCTTTCGGGAGCTGGCCAAAAAAAAGGGGCTGAGCCTGCAGGAATTCAGCGCCCTCGCAGAGAGGAACCCAACTATCGACAGAGAAATCGATGACCTGCAGCGGGAAAAGGCATCCAAGGGAAATGTTGTCGCAGAGGGCAGACTTAGCGGCTGGCTGCTGCAAGCAGATTTTAAAATATGGCTTGAAGCCTCTCTGGAGACCAGGGCGAGGAGGGTTGCCACCAGAGAGGGAAAAAGCTATGAAGCGGCCATGGAGGAAACCAGGACCCGTGAGGAAAGCGAGCTTAAGCGCTACAAAGAGATTTACGGCATAGACCTAAGGGATCTGTCTCCTTACAACATAGTGATAGATACTGAGATCTGGAGTGCTACGGAGGTTGTTGACCTCATAACCAGCGTTATATCGTTGATAGAGAGAGGGGAGAAGATTGGAAGAACAAAAGCTCATAATTAAAACCAGGGCATCTACGGATCCGTCCCATGGTAAAGAGCCATCTGCCAGGAACATAAAGGAGCATCTGCGCTATGGCGTGATAAACCTGGACAAGCCCCGGGGTCCAACGGCCCACGAGGTGGTTTCATGGGTGAAGAGCATCCTCCATGTGAAAAAGGCAGGCCACGGCGGCACCCTGGATCCCAGGGTCAGCGGCGTTCTCCCGGTAGCTCTGGAGGATGCCACCAAGATCGCCAGGGTGCTTTTGGGGGCGGATAAGGAATACGTATGCGCTATGCGTCTCCACGATGACTATCCCCGAAAAAGAGTCGAGAGGGTTTTTTCCGAGTTCGTCGGAGAGATATATCAGCGCCCCCCCGTCAAGTCTGCAGTGAAGAGGCAGCTCCGTAAAAGGATTATCCATTACATAAAGCTCTTAGAGATGGAGGAGAGGGATGTCCTCTTCTTGGTGGGATGTGAGGCTGGCACCTATATAAGAAAGCTGTGCCATGACATAGGGGAGGTTCTGGGCTCAGGAGCCCACATGCTTGAGCTGAGACGTACAAGAAGCGGGATCTTTGATGAGAGCAACATCGTAACTCTCCACGACCTGGCCGATGCGTATGCCTTCTACAAAGAAGAGGGGATCGAGGATTTCCTTAGGAAGGCTGTGATACCCATGGAGCATGCTCTTAACCATGTCCCTAAGGTCGTGATAAGGGACGGGGCGGTAGACGCCATCTGTCATGGAGCCGACCTCGCTATACCGGGGATTGTTAAGCTCGACCCAGATATAAACGTAGGATCCCAGGTGGCTATATTCACTTTGAAGGGCGAGTTAGTGGCCCTGGGAAAAGCGATGATGGACACTAAAAAGATCCTGATAGACGATAAAGGCGTTGCCATACGTACTAAGAGGGTCATAATGAGGCCGGGGACGTATCCGAGAAAATGGCGAAAACGTGAAGCCGATGAATGAGCATTACTTCACTGAAAAGCCTGAATCAAAGGTAAAATACGGCATTATACAGGCGAGGATAAGAGGGGGGCCGTATGAGTTTCTAACCGCTAGTGGTGTTTTTTCCTGCAAGAAAATAGATAGAGGAACAGCTCTCCTGGCAGAAAAAATGATAATAAAGGACGGCTCCAGGATCCTGGATCTTGGCTGTGGATACGGCGTCCTAGGCATAGTGGCCGCCAGGATAGGGCGCAACGTTAAGGTGGTCCTGACAGAGATAAATCGAAGGGCAGCCTATCTTGCAGAGCAGAATCTCGAAAGAAACGCGGTGAGCAATGCGGAAGTTAGGCGGGGCAGCTTTTACGAGCCCGTTAAGGACGAAGTCTTTGACGTTATCCTATGCAATCTGCCAATGAGCGCAGGTCTGAAAGTGGTCTACAGGATAATCGAGGAGTCCAGGGACCATTTATCCCAGGGCGGGACCCTCCAGGTGGTTGTGAGAAAAGGCGCTGGGCGGATAAGGGATAAGATGCTGGCAACCTTTGGCAACGTTACAACCCTAGCTAAAAAAGGCGGGTATAGGGTTTTTCTATCAGAAAAAACATAGGAAAATAATGCCGGGGTAGCCTAGCCAGGAAAGGCGCCAGACTTGAGATCTGGTACTCCTTCGGGAGTTCATGGGTTCAAGTCCCATCCCCGGCGTAAATCTAACTTATTTTCAGAAAAAAAGGCTCAATTCGATACGTAATATGAAAATACTGGCAAAAATTAACTGATAGGGGTCTCAAGATGATGCAACGATTCCGTATTCAAAAGATGGCTACTGTGAGAAAGGAAAGTACATTGAGAGTGAAGACTGAGAATAAAATTAAATACGTTAAGATTCGAAGGGGTGGATATGGGTAAGCGTAAGTTTAACGTGGTGATCGAGAAAGACGAGGACGGTTTTTATATCGCCACTGTTCCCTCTTTACCTGGTTGCCATACTCAGGCTAAGAATTTGGATGAGCTAATGAAGCGCGTGAAGGAGGCTATCGAGCTCTATCTTGAGGTTGAGGAAGAAGCAGGCGATGTTGAAACCGAGTTCATAGGGGTGCAGGTTGTTGAGGCTTAGACCTCTTCCACCTGAGAAGGTCATACGCGCCCTGGAGAAAGCTGGTTTTGTGCGAGTAAGGCAGAAAGGCAGTCATGTTTTTATGAGACACCCTAATGGGAGAACAACAATTGTTCCTTATCACAAGAAAGAAAAAATAGGGAGAGGGCTTTTAAGAAAGATAATCCGAGATGCCCAGATGACTGTTGAAGAGTTCATGAAACTGATTTAGAGTTGCCAGTAAAATTGCGCTGATATCTCATCCCCGGCGTAAAATTATCTTGTATGGAATAGCTTTCAGCATTCCAATGTGGGGGCGGAAGCTCATCAGCGCTTAGGTGGAATGCCTTTTTCGTTTGACTTCATCCTCAGCGCCATGGAGAACTCCTCTTTTCCATTATTCTCCAAACATGTGCCTCTATTTCCCGGGAAATGTTCAGAGATTCCCTACCCAGGAGGTTTATCTCGTAGTAAGAGTAGGCCTTGTCCTCTCCCTTCCTGTAAACGTGGTCATAGAGGACGTACCGCCCCAGGTTCTTCAATGCCCTAGAGAGCTCCTCGTTATACTTTAACCCTGCGGCCTTTCTCAGCTCAGTGAAAGATTTCCTTCCCCTGAGTAAGGCCTCTAAGACCTTCCTTTCTTTCTCCCGAGAGAGGAGGAACGTTATAGCTTCCTCGATATCAGCCATGACTGTAAACCCGTATTTTTATTGGTAACAACATTGTTGCTATCATCCTTTTGCTACTACATAGTCGATTGGACTCCATAAGGATATCTCATCCATATTCTTTTTTATTTTCAAAGGATAATGGGTGAAAAAGATAGAAAATGGTTTAAGAGCGGGGTGAATGTTTCGATGGTGCAGGGAAAACCAACTAACACGTTTCTTTTTAATTTTTAACAATCTCTGCCAGGCTGAATTGTCTGGGCTGTGGTGTATGTGAAACTATAGTTCCTTGTATCCCGTTACTGCGTAACCTAGATCTAGATCGGCGATGGCCTTCTTCATCTTTTCCGGGCTCGTTGTGTTTGGATCGTATTCGACTACAGCGTTTTTATTTTCTAGGCTTACGTCGGCCTTCAAAACACCCTCCACGCTGCTGAGGGCGTTTTTAACCCGGGAAACACAATGCCCGCAACTCATCCCCTCTACCGATAGCTCCGCTTTCTTCGTCATAATCAGACCTCCTAAAGGATATCCTTACAGGAACCTTTTAATATTTTTCCCTTTAACCCTCTGGCAAGGGTTCTATGGTCCTGCACCAGCCAGTGTCTTATAAATTCTATCCAGCCTTGATAGAAGCCGTCATCAAATCTTGACACTACATCGTGGAACATGTGGATCCAGGTGAGGAGATGCTCCCCCAGAAAGCGTATTTCTGCTTCGAGAATAGTTTGTAGAGTTCTTAAATCCCCCGATTCAAATGCCTCGGTTTCTTTTTCGCACAGGAAACGCATGAAATCAAGCTCAAATCCTAGATAGTCTGGTGGTTCTCCTTTAAAGTCCTCATCTAATTCAAGCCCAAAGCTCCGATATTCTTTCAGAACAGACATCGTCGATTCACCGTAAAGCTTCTCTCCCCGGTAGATGGATTCATAGGGGGGTATGACAGGAGGAGATGTGCTGCGAAATATCCGGGTAAATGATCCGATCAGACCCTTTGTCACTTCCTCGGGAGGTTTGTCCTCGTTTTCCCTGAAAAATCCATGTACCCTGTCCATCCCCGGAAAGTCTTTGAGGGCCTGTGAGACCCTGCGGGAGTTTTCTATGAATTCTGGATTAGGCTGATATAGGCAGAGGGCGCTGAGGAAGGCATATACCCTGCTCCTGTCCCTTGGGGACTTTGTGGTGTATGCTGTCTCATCCATAGGCTGGGGAAATGAGGGCTATTTTCCTCATTCTCCTTGTGGGATGGGCTCCGCCGACATAGTAGACCCTTGGCTTCGTACCCTTATCCTCCAGAAGTCTGTAGGCCCTTCGCTTGGCTAGTATCTTTGAGACATTGCTCCGTGGGTCCTCAAGGTCTCCGAAATGCAGGGCTTTCACTGGGCATGTGGCTACGCACGCCGGCTCTAAGCCTTTCTCAAGTCTCTGAACGCACCAAGTACACTTCTCCACCACTCCTTTGAATTTTCCGCTTCCTGCCACGAGTCTATTTCCGTATTTCTTGGCAAGGTCGGGATTTTTGTAGGGTGGCACGCCTCCCACTTCTTTGCCGACGCTTCCTGATCCGTATACGTTTTCACCTTCTTTCTCCCAGTCGTAGTACTGATTCTTCTCCGGAGTTTTTTCGTTGAAGTAGTTCACGCCATAGGGGCATGCGATGATGCAGTACTTGCATCCAATGCACCGTTCCTGATCCACGAGGACGAGTCCTTCCTTTGTCTTGTATCTTGCTTTTACCGGGCAGACCCTGATGCAGGGAGCATTGTCGCAGTGCATGCACGGCCGGGGCAGATACGAGATCTTCGAGTTAGGGTATTCGCCCTCCTCGAACCTGTATACAAACATCCAGAAAAAGCCTTCCTGGGTGTTGTTCTCCACTTTACAAGCCGCCATGCAAGCACGGCATCCCATGCATCTGTCGAGATCGACCACATAAGCGTACTTAACCATCTACATCACCCCCTGTACACCCTCACTTTAACTTGGAACGACTGGTCGGCCGTGCAACTCACGTAGCCCTCTCCGGAAAAGAACAATGTGTTGGCCGTGGGGCCGCTTTTCTTAGCCACTCTGTGGACTGTGAATCCATAGTGGTGGGAGAGATCCACAACATCGGGTCTGAGGGACTCCATATACTTAACCTTAACCTTAACCTTGCGTGTTTCACCGGTTACAGCGTTGTGGCTCTCAACCCAAACGACCTCGCCATCTTTGATCCCCTTGGCCTTGGCTGTTTGGGGGTTTATCTTGAGTCTCTGCTCAGGTTCAAGCTCGTTAAGGATGGGGATGAAGGTCGTCCTGGACTGCTTGAACTCGATCTTTTTGCCGGAGATCATTACGAGGTCGTATTCATCCGGGGATTTTTCCATCGTAGGTTCACGCCACGTTGGATAGGGGGTGTAGTCCTGCCAGTATATCTTGTCCACGCCCTTCTTTTTCATCTCCCTCTGAAGCTGAAGAAGCTTCTCTCCATAGAACCTGTGTTTGATACCGCCGTAGGGCTTGTCCCATGCAGGAGCGTAAAAGTCTTTGGTGGGGATTGGCTTTACCTTGACGCTCTGTTCTTCGAAAAATCGTACACCGCCGGGGTATCCCTTCATCCTGGCCCATTTGTCGAAGATCTCTCTAACAGTGGGCTTTTTGTTGACGTCCAGTTTGTACGGGTCCTTCAATTTGAGGTACTTGTTTATGTGGGCAATGTATCCTTTTTCTCCATAGAGTAGCCCGGCTTTCTCGCATAAATCAATGTAGATGTCTATGTCTCCCTTGCTTTTGAAGAGAGGGTCCATGGGCGGGATTCTCAGAGTAGTTGCGTCGGTGTATTGGTCCGTAACTCCTAGTGGCCCCTCGTACTTCTCAATCGTGGCAGCGGGCAGCACGATATCGGCGTAGAGGCTTGCGGTATCGCCCATCCAGGGTGAGATCACCGCCACGAATTTGAATTTTTCGTAGGCAGCCTTTATCACCGGCTGATCAGCGAAGGAGAGCACCGGCTCGGCCATGTGTATTATGCACATCTCTGGAACAGTTGTGACGCCGTACTTCTGAGGATTAAGCATCACATGAGCGACCAGAGAGGAGTTGTTGCTGTTTATGGGATAAAACTTGCTGTTCTTGAGCCAGATATTGGTTTCGTCTTTGATTTCAATGCCCTGAATGCCCTTGTAGTTCTTGTGTATCGCCCTCTTGAAATCGATTCGAGTGCCTCCTGCAGCCTCTATCGAGCCCAGAAGCATCGCCATCAAGAGAGCGGCACGGCACATCTGGAATCCCAGCTCCTGCTGGGTGACGTGGTACATCATTATTCCAACTGGTCTGTAGGGAACCTCGACGCCGTCCACCATTATGGTGCTTCCAATGCTTGCCGTCTCCCCGATCTCAAGGGCGACACGCCTTATAGTCTCAGCCGGAACGTCGCATATCTTACTCGCCATCTCGGGTGTATAGCCTGCTACATGTTCTTTGAAGAGCTGGAAGGCAGTTTTAACCTTCCTCCCATCCACTACGTACTCTCCCTCCAAAGCAGGTTCAGTAGCCTCACTGCTCGGAACCGCAGATTTCTTCGCAAGATCCCAGACAAGCTCTTTACCGTTTTCTCGCAGAATGAGGCCGTCATCTCCCACGAGCGAAGGGGCATTGGTGTGCTTAATGAGGTATTCTCTGTCCACGTATCCGTTCTGTATTAGCAAGTTAGAGACGGCGTTAAAGAAGACCATGTCCGTGGAAGGTTTTATGGGAATCCACTCGTCTGCATGGGGTCCTACACGCTCCCGGGAAGGATCGAGGGAGACAAACTTCATCCCCCTTTCCTTGGCCTCTATGAACTGTCTGGGCCACGTTATCCAGCAAGTCTTATTTCCTCCGGCGCCAACCAGGTCCCATCCCACGCCTATGAGGTAGTTGCAGTGTTTAAAGTCAGGATGCAGGACGCCGTGAAATCCTACCGTG
>JALUUU010000156.1 GCA_027021185.1 archaeon
TTGTCCCGGGAAGGGTTCATGGTCTTTAAAATACACCATAAAATATATGTACTTTTTTACTAACCTATTACCATGCCCTATGTTTTCATCGGTGTCGGCCAGTGCGGAGGCGGCATCCTGGATGCTTCATTCTTCGATAAAAACATGTTCAAAGTAGCTGTGCCGATAGCCATCAACTCTGCTACCCTCGACCTGCAGACCCTTAAGTACATCAAGAGAGATCACTGGGTGGGAATTTCAAAAGACAGGGGTTTCATAGACGGCTTAACAGAGGGATTTGAGCACTTTGTAGTAGGTGGTTACGGCAAAAATAGGGCCAAGGCAGAGAAGGATTCCCTCCGACATGAAGACAGCCTTAGAAAGATTATTATAGAGCGCACACAAGTTGAGAGCGCTGCAGCAGACAGCACAGTTCCGGTGGCGTTCGTTATATATGGGCTGGGAGGAGGAACAGGGAGCGGAGCGGGACCTATAGTGGCCAAGATCCTGAAGGAGCTGGGCATACCTGTTGTGGCCATAGTCGTTCTTCCGGCTGCTCATGAGGGCGGCTTAACCGCTAAGAATGCCGTTGAAAGCCTTAATAGGCTCGTTGAGCATGCTGACTCCATAATCCTGGTCGATAACGAGAAACTGGCTCATGCTGAGAGTTCTGAGGCACTTTATCAGCGATACAACGAATACGTAGCCAGGAGTATTAGGGACATCGTAATAGGAACAGCTCTTGAGAGGATCAACCCCGCTGACTTTGAAGGCTATGCCCCAGTCATAGATCTCAAAGACATGATCTCAGCCACGTCTTTCAGATTTGGTGAGAATTCCAGACCGGGTTTCGCATGTCTAGGCAGAGCAAGCGAGAAGGTTAGGGGACTTCTCCACTACATAATACCAATACGAGGATATAAAGAAGTGGATATCGTTAGCCTCCTGTATCGAGCCTTCATGAAGCTGTCCCTTGAGGATATCCGAGTCGAGGAGGCTGAGAAGAACCTTGTGCTCATCAGGATCCCTCCTGCATATCTCACCAAAGCTGGGCGAATAAACACAAGCATGGCCAAGAGGGTTATGGAGGAGAGGACTCGTTTAGCCGAGACCCACTTCGGAGTGGCCTTAACTAAACGCAACTTAGCGACGGTGACTCTTCTTTTAACCTACAGACCAAACCAGATCTCCCGGCTCCATGTCCTCAGCCAGCTGGCCAGCCAGTACGAGGATGTTTCCCTGAGGGTGCTGGAGGAGTACGAGAAAGACTTTGTCGCGGGAGGAGGGGAATGAACGAATACGTCCTCACGGCATTGGTGATTCTCACGATTCTGGGTGCCGGCTTAGGGATCCTTTTACGTTTTGGCGTTACCGAGGCAGTGTATTTTGGGGTATTTGTTATTGTAGCCACTATCATAGGGAGCCTGGCATATACATGGTGGAAAACCCAGACTGACAAAACGGTGGAGCGCCTTAGAAGGGAGCTTCTTCTGAAAATAAAGAAAGATATAGCCAGCACTAAAGAGTACGTGAAAAAAGCCTCTAAACTTGTAGATCAGAAGCAAGTACTGGCAGATATTGAGGAGATAAAAAGAAGCCTGATCAACATGGGGCTTTTCGATAAAAACTTCGGGATTACTCATAACGCGAAGAAGTACACCCTCACAATGATCGAGCAGGAGAACAGACGAACCGAGCAGCGCCTAAGGGGCCTGGAAAACATGGCTGCCATCAATTACAGCCCCAAGCTTGAGGAGTATGCAAAAAATCTTGATTCATGGCTGGACGAGTTAGAAAATGCTGGATTCAGAATTCAAGAGCAGCGGAGGGAATTCAGGAATATCATGGCCCATGAATCAGTGACTTTGAGGGATCTCCTTGAGAAACATGAGCACATAAACAGGGCTTTTTCACGGACTCTGCAGCAGTGTAGCAAAGAGCTTCAGAAACTGCTGTCTATCGCAGAGAAATATGGTTCTGTTAAGAGAATTTCTAGTTCTGTGGCAAAGGCCAAGAAAAGCCTAAAAAACTTTGAAAAAGGGGTAGAAAACCTGATATCGGCCAGAAATCAGCTGAAAAATTTCTTGAAGGATTTCTATGAGATCGAGTATAGACAAATGGCTTCATCTGTGAAGTCCATATCCTCTGTCTTAAAAAACGATTATGTCCCTACGGAAAGAAAGCAGTCCCTCGAGAGCATTATGAGGCAGGCCATGGACATAACTGATCCAGGCTTGATAGGGGGGCTCCAGAGGCTTAAAAAAGAGTTCAAAAACGAGGTCATGTCCCTTGTGCAGGAAATGCACAACAAGCTTAGGGAAATCGAGAGTAATATAGCGGCATATTCTCCTCCGGCGGATATCTGGGATGAAGACGAGAAGGTGGAAGCTCTTGTTTCTAGATTGAGGATCGGCTCAGAGGTTCGGGTTTTTTCAAGGCACGCCGCCGAGGCCATAGAGCATCTCGCAGAGAGGCTCAAAGAAAGTGAGGCGCTGTTAAGGATTCTTCAAAACTACGATAGGATAGAGGGTTTGATAACTATGAAGCTTAACAAAGATGGCAGGCTGGCGGCGGCAGACCTGAATATCAAATACTCTGATAAGTTTTTATTGATATACAGCAAGAAACATTCGGACACAATATACCGGCAGACAACGTCCACATTAGTTAAGATATAAGAGAGGAGCCAAGGTCTAACATGGAGCAGCGAAGCACGAATTGGAGCATCATAGCAAGCGGCGAAGGAGCCAACAGAATATGTCTCCAGTACTACTCCAAGTTTCATGACTCTGTGATAGGTGATAAGGTTCTTTTGCTGAACACCTCCCCTTCAGATGTTTCACCGGAGAAAACATTTGAGTATATCATTTCCAGGGACGAGGATGTTAAACGGGTATTTGAGGAGCTGAAGAAAGACAGGATATGCATATTCGGCAAATCTCCTTCGGGGGCGGGGAACAATTGGAAGGTAGGGGAGAACGAGGCAATTAGAGACTTCGATACCATTAGAAGATACATAGCGAACCTTAAATTAAGCGGCAGAGACGTTATACTGGGCATTACGACTCTGGGCGGTGGAACAGGAAACGGCAGCCTCCCATATATCATACACCGCCTAAAGAAAGGGAGGACCCTGGTTTCGAAGAGGGAGAACAGCTATATCGCCCTTGGAGTGCTGCCCTATGATTTTGAGGCTCCTCAGCGCTATTTCAACACGGTGTGCGGGTTAACGAGGCTGCTGCGCTACGGTGACAAGGCAGAGCAGAACGCCGATATGGTCCTCCTCGTAGATAACTCGAGGGTGGAGGCGATGCTTAAGACCGTTCAGGGCATGCAGGAGGAGAGGTATTACCTGATTAATCAGGAGATAATAAAAGCCATACGGATGATGATCGCCCCCGGGGGTTCCGGGGCAAAGACCACCATTGACATCGCCGATTATTATCAGCTCCCCCGCAACATCGGTGTCTACCACTTCGCCCCATGCCTCAGCCTAGGCAATGACCCAGAGATATTCGATCTGGAAACCGCCATGGAGGTCGCGACGCAGAATCCCCTCGCCCCAATGGACCCTGAAACCGCGATAATGGCCTACATCGTTGCTATCGTTCCTCCTGAGTACGTTGAAAACGGACATTTCTCCCAGGAAGACTTGGAAGCCAAAGCCCATGCATGGGCAGTGAAGCATATGGCTGGTAAATGGGGGGGGATTATGCGTTACTCAAGCCTCGTAGCTCTTCCGGGGCAGAAAACTCTTGACTTAATGATCCTTCTGGGCGGATTCAGCCTCGACAAAGTAATGGCCAAGTGCCTGCAGAAGTACTACGACTTCCTGGATGTTCTCGACATAAAGAAAGGCGAGGCAGAGCTCATAGACAGCGACAGACCAGAGATCAAGGCCAGGATAACCCTAAAGGACATTGAGAGGATAGAGACCAACCTCAAAGACTACATCGCTGTTTCTGAGGAGAAGATCCGGAAGACGGTCACCGCCGAGACCGATCTGAGGGAGAAACTCAAAGAGTTCGGCTTTGGCGAGAGCTATAGCTGAATGAAAGTTTATTTATCTCATCACGTAAGCCAATTTATTATGCGCCGCATTGAGGTCTACAGAGCCCAGGGTAGGAACCCGATGCGCTCATGGTACAAAATCAGAAATCCTCTCCGAGTGATTTTGAACTTTCTAATAATCTACACCTGCAGGTTTCTGCCCTCCCTGGCCTTAAAAAATATCCTCTACAGGCGGATAGGGATGAAAGTGGGAAAAAATGTGAGCATAGGCCTAATGGCCATGTTCGACATATTCTTCCCAGAATTTATAGAGGTGGGGGAGAACACTGTTATAGGCTATAACGCCACAGTGCTGGCCCATGAATACCTTGTTGACGAGTGGCGGAGGGGAAAAGTGCGTATCGGTAAAAACGTCATGATAGGGGCGAACACAACCATCCTCCCAGGGGTAGAAATCGGGGATGGAGCGATGGTTTCGGCGTGTTCCCTTGTCAATAGAGACGTGGAGGCGAATAGCTTCGTTGGAGGGGTGCCGGCGAGAAAAATAAGGAGAGATGAAGTTAATTGATGTGGCGGGCTTTACTCGCGGTAGTATTGATTATAAATCTATTAGGAACAGCTTTCGGGTATTACTACTATCAAGGCCTCCTTGAATCATCTCCCATCTGGCAGTGGGTTTTCATCCCCGACAGCCCAAACTCGACGATTATCTTCTCCATCGCCATCGCCCTTATCCTGCTGAACAGAGCCTCCAGTACCCTCAGCGCTCTTGGCTGTGTCTACGTAATGAAATACGGCCTATGGACGATGTTCGTTATTCTCTACTTCCCAGACTTTTTCCTCACACCTGAGAGGGCTGATTATTACTGGCTCATGTTCTGGTTGCACTTCGGCATGGTCCTTGAGCCCGTGCTGATCCTTCACACTATAGAGAAGAATAAGAGAACCCTTCTTATTCCTCTTATCCTTCTTCTTATAAACGATGCTATGGACTACATGGGAGGCACCTCCCCCCTGTATTCTTTCCCCCTTGGAAGCTTAGGTCTGACCCCGGTTTTCTCTTTGGGAGAGACGATCCTGTTCAGCATCATCGCGTATTCCCTGGCGGGAAACAAGGCATTGGCCCGTTTTTGGAGAGGTAAGGCTTTATAACCTAGGAGGCCTTTTTAATGTTGAAGAAAAATGTTCAAGGCACCTAGAGGGACGAGGGACTTTCTCCCGGATGAGATGAGGGAGAGGAGATACGTTGAGACGTGTCTGCGCCGGGTCTTTGAGGACTACGGCTACAGAGAGATAGTCACCCCGACCTTCGAAACCCTGGAGCTTATCACCGCCAAATCTGGGGAGGAGATAAAAGAGCACCTATACCATTTCAAAGACAAATCCGGTCGAAACCTCGCCCTGAGGCCGGAGCTGACCGCCCCTGTAATGCGGCTCTACGTGAATAAGCTGCAGTTCGAGGCTAAGCCTCTTAAGCTCTACTACTTTGGCAGCTGCTTCCGCTATGAGCGGCCCCAATCAGGCAGGTATCGAGAGTTCTGGCAGGCAGGGGTTGAGCTGATAGGCAGCCCTTATCCAGAGGCGGAGGCAGAGGTAATCGTTCTAGCGGCAGACGCCCTGGATAGGCTGGGATTAAAAAACTACGAACTGGCAATAGGGAGCATCGGGACTCTGCGGGCAGTTCTGGAGGAGAGCGGCGTAAAAGGCGAGGACCAGAACCCGATAATGAGCGCCATAGATAAGGGGGAGGGCCTCCAGGAGCTCCTGGATCAAAAAAATGTCGGGGAGAGGGGAAGGAGGATCCTGATGGGGATGCTGGAGCTGCGAGGCGATAAAGACAATGTAATCTCATCCGCTGAGAACCTTCTAAGTGATTCTCCAAAGGCTCTGAAAGAGCTTGAGAACCTCAAGACTCTCCTGGCCTTCCTTGAGGAGTACGGCGTGAGCCGTTACGTTCTCGACCTCGGCATAGCAAGAGGCCTGGACTATTACACGGGAGTGGTCTTCGAGATATATGCTCCGCGGCTGGGGGCTGAAAAACAGATATGCGGCGGAGGGGCATATTCTCTGGCAGAGGTCTTCGGTGGAAAGCCTGTCGCGACGTGTGGTTTTGCCTTCGGATTCGACAGGCTGGTATTGGCCCTGAAAAAGGAGAGAAAGAGCATTGCCCCCTCAGCATCAAGGGGCTGTCTCGTGGTGCCCATGGGGGAAGGCATGCTTTCCACTGCCATCAAAGTTTCGAGATTCATAAGGAAAAACAACCTCTGCGAGCTTGAGCTGGGGAGGAGAAGGCTCAGAAAGGCCCTCGGCTATGCAGATCGCAGGGGATTTCGATACGTTGCTATTGTGGGGGAAAGCGAGGTGGAGAGGGGATGTGTTGTGATCCGTGACATGGAAAGCGGGGAGCAGCGGGAGGTTGAGATAGAAAAACTCAAGGAGTTGAAATTATAGAGGTTGATATGTATGATAGATAAAGCGAATTTTAGACTGAAACGGGCCGGAGAAAACCTCGTGATAGCCATCGCTCAGCACTATGAGACCAAGGAGGTGCTGATGGTGGCTTTTATGAATGAGGAGGCATTGAGACGAACTCTTGAGACGGGAAAAATGCACTATTTCAGCACATCGAGGAGAAAGCTCTGGCTCAAAGGTGAGACATCAAAGCACTATCAGGTTGTGAAAGAAGTACGGATCGACTGTGATGGTGATGCTCTCCTATTTCTCGTGGACCCTCTCGGATCCGCGTGTCACGAGGGATACAACAGCTGTTTTTTCAGACGGCTGGAGGATGGGGAGCTGAAAATATTTAAAGAGAAAGAATTCGATCCGGAGAGAGTTTACAAATGATAATAGTCCCCGATACCTCCGTTATAATAGACGGAAGGATAACCCGGATGGTGAAGAAAAAGGAGTACAGGAAGAGCAAGGTTCTTGTACCAGAGGCTGTTGTAGCCGAGCTCGAAAATCAGGCGAATAAGGGAAAGGAGAGCGGCTATAAAGGTCTTAGGGAGCTTTACCTGCTGAGGAAGCTGAGTGAGGCCGAGAAAATTCATCTTGAGTTCGTGGGAAAGCGCCCAAAGAGATTTGATTTCAAAGACATTGACGAGATAATCAGGAGCACAGCCGATAAAGTAGGGGGGGTCTTAGTAACCAGCGACAGGGTTCAGAGCGAGGTGGCTAAGAGCAAGGGTATTAAGGTGATCTATCTAAGGCAGAGAAGAGTGAAGAAGAAACTCAGGCTGCTGGAGTACTTCGACGGAGACACCATGTCCGTGCATCTCAGGGACAAAGTCGTGCCCATGGCGAAGAAGGGTAAGCCTGGGGAGATAAAGCTGGTGAAGCTCTCGGATAAACCATCCAAGGAGCGGGAGCTCGAGACCATGGCCAAAGAGATAATTGAGCATGCAAGGGTGGACCCTGAGAGCTTCATTGAGATAGAGCGGGAGGGCGCCACGGTTGTGCAACTCCGGGAGGTGCGCATAGCCATTGCCAGACCTCCTTTCTCTGACGGCTATGAGATAACAGCCGTAAGACCCATCGCTGATGTGAAGCTCGAGGACTACAGTCTCTCTGAGAAGCTTCTGAGGCGCCTGAGGGAGCGGGCCGAGGGAGTATTGGTTGCCGGGCCGCCAGGGGCGGGGAAATCCACTTTCTCCCAAGCTCTCGCGGAGTTCTACAAGGAGCAGGGCAGGATAGTCAAAACCATGGAATCCCCCAGAGATCTCCTCGTCTCGGAGGAGATCACCCAGTACGCTCCATTGGAGGGGGACATGGAAAAGACGGCTGACATTCTCCTCCTGGTGAGGCCTGACTACACCATCTACGATGAGGTGAGAAAAACAAGGGATTTCAAGATCTTCGCAGACATGCGCCTGGCAGGCGTTGGCATGGTCGGCGTCGTGCACGCCACCAGGGGGATAGACGCCCTTCAGAGGCTTATAGGCAGGGTAGAGCTAGGAATGATCCCCCAGATAGTTGACACCGTGGTCTTCATTAAAGACGGCAAGATCCAGAAAGTCTACAAAGTGAACTTCACCGTTAAGGTCCCCGGGGGGATGACGGAGGCGGACCTGGCGAGGCCGGTGATAGAGGTCAGGGATTTCGAGAAGGACGAAGTGGAATACGAGATATACACATTCGGCGAGGAGACAGTGGTCATGCCCAGCACAGCGGTTAGAAAGGAGAAAAAGCCCAGTGAGAAACTAGCCGCTGAGAGGGTGCGACAGGAGATCAAAAAGATAGCCCCTAAAGCCAGGGTGAGGGTAGACCTGAGCGGAGAGCGGGCAGTTGTGCAGATAGATGACAGATACATACCAAAGGTCATCGGTAGACAGGGTAAGATAATAGAAAGGCTGGAGCGCAGACTCGGCCTCAAAATCGAGATCAGGGGAATCGAGGAAACTCCCTCCTTCGGAGTGGGGATGGGGGAGCGAATCAGGCTGGATGTTAGAGAGACTAAGAACTATCTCCACCTCGTTGCTGGCAAGGAAAACGCCGGCAGACTCGTGAGGGTGTTTGCTGGAGGCGAAGAGCTTTTTATAGCCACAATTGGGCGCAGAGGTGAGATAAAGGTGGCTAAGAAAAGCGCTATAGCTAAGGCAGTCATAGGCGCCATCGCCGCCCAGGAGGAGCTGTTCGCCATCGCAGAATAAAATTTAATATTCTGAATTTATGAGTATAATACATGAAGAGGGAACTCCAGGGAATATTGACAAGGAGCGGCGGCCAGCCCAGCATCAGGACCAACAAAGGCAAGACAAAGCTTGTGTACAACCTCTTCGACGGACTTGCGGGAAAAAAGGTAAGAGTAACGGTAGAGGAAGTGGAGGATTAGCCCCCTACGGGCAGGAGATTTCATGAATACGCTATGGATAGGCGACGATGATGTCCGCCACCTATTGTCGATGGCAGAGGCGCTAGAGGCCGTGGAGGAGGCTTTTAAACAGCACGCCCTGGGGAAGGTCCAGATGCCCGCGAAAATCTACCTGAATTTCACCAAGTACGGCGGCGATCTCAGGGCCATGCCCGCATACTTGGAGGAGATGGATATCGCTGGGGTGAAGATAGTCAATGCACACCCCTCTAATCCATCAAAAGGCCTGCCCACGGTCATGGCCATACTTGTTTTGAACGATCCCTCCACTGGGGCTCCTCTTGCCATCATG
>JALUUU010000157.1 GCA_027021185.1 archaeon
GCTCATGAAGGGGAGGCGCTCCTCCACGTCTTTGTAGCATCCCATTCCCCCAGTGTTGGGGCCGAGGTCTCCGTCAAAGGCCCGTTTGTAGTCCCGTACGCAGGGGGTTTCCACGAGGGTTTTTCCGTCGGAGAAGCACTGGAGGCTGAATTCCTCTCCGTCTATTTTCTCCTCCACGATAACAGCCCCGCCTTTGAAGTTCTCCACAAAGTGGGCGTAGAGCTCTTCCCGGGTATTGAAATGGTCCCCCCAGACACCCACGCCTTTGCCGGTTGCGGGCTTATCGGGCTTAACCGCTACTTGGTTGTCGAGGTAGTCCAGCCACTTCCAGAGATCCTTCTTCACCTCGGCTAGGTCATCGTATTCTCGAGGGTCGAAGACCTTGAACCTGGGATTGGCCTCTGGGGCGCACTTCTCCAGGAGGAGACGCTGAGTGACTTTACTGCCCTCTATGGCGTACTCCTTCGTGGGGCAGATCATGGGGATTCCCAGCTTCCCCTCTATTTTGTCCCGTATCCCGTCTATGATAGGCCCCTCGGGTCCCACGACCCCAAAGTCAAGTTCATTTTTGTGTTTCTCAGCGAACCTGTAAATCTTCTCAGGCTCAAGACCTATAGAATATGCCCTGGATCTGGCTAATATGAAGGGGTTCTTCTGTTTGTCGGCGTCATAGATCTCCACATTATAGTTCTCACTCCGCGTTAGGGCGTCCGCCAACGATGCCGCCCTGGAGCCATAGCTTACCAGCAATACACCAACCTTTTCCATGCTACTTTCCTCCCGGATAAAACAGGTTTACCTCGATGATTATGATAGCTATCCCAATCCCCAGAACTACTATGTGAAACACAATCAAATAGCCCACGAGGAGATATCCCATGGTCTTCACGTTGGATGCTATCCCGCTTAGGGCTTCGATGTTCTTAGTGGACTCCATAAGCGCGTTAGACGCTGTAAGGATGAAACTTCCCAGGGGCTCTTTTAACTCATGAAATTTATTCCTCGTCTGATTAAGGTTCTTCCCCACCTCCCTGAGTTCGGCAGATGATGCATCCAGCTTTTTGGAGCTCTCTTTCAGACTAAGAGCGGTAACCATTATGTTATCCGATGTATCGTCCAGCTTGGACCCTGTATCGTCAAGCCTGTCAGCAGCCGTCTTCATTTTATCTACAGAATCCATGAAATCAGACTTGCCCGGAAGGGCGGTGCCGTTGTATTCATAATTATTCGCCCAGTCCTTCAACCCTGTTGCAGCCGATCCCAGGTATGCCCCTGCGTCTTTGTTGTAAACCGAGGCGCTTCGCAGGTTCACGGATGCGATAGACAAGTTCCCAGCCGCCTCATCAACCTCGTCTGACGCAGCCTCAACGAGATCCCCGGCCTCTTTCACCGACTCCGAAGCGTTTTTAAGCTGTTCTCCGACCTCGTTTATTGCCGAGTCTATCTCCTCCTTCTTTTTCTCGAGTTCCTTACTTATCTCTTCGATGGAGGTGCTGACTTTTTCAGGTGACCACTCCCCAAAGTCGTAGGTGTGGACTATCTTAAGGGCATACAAACCACCAAGGGTTCCTGTAAGCCCGATGAGCACAAGGGCGATGCCCAGCCCCCTGAGAACAACGGATGGCATGTAACCTATCTTTTTCATCTAGACCAACTCCTCCACTTTCACCAGGGAGTGAAGGGCTACACCCTCTCTCTCCATCAACTCCCCGGCCCCTTCTCCACGGTCTACAACAGTTATAACCTTGTCGCACTCACCGCCTGCTTCGTGAATGACTTTAACCGCCCTGAGGGCTGATCCCCCAGTCGTCGTGACATCCTCAACCAGGACCACGCGTTCTCCTGGCCTAAGCTCTCCTTCGATGAGCTTCCCCGTACCGTAGCCTTTTTCTTTTTTACGAATGATTATAAAGGGTAGGCCAATCTCCAGGCTCAGAGCGGCCGCCAAGGGCACCGCCCCCAGGGCAACCCCGGCTATCCTGTCCACCCCTTTCTTATCCACTACGGACGCCATCTCCACGGCGATCTCCTTGAGGACCTCAGGCCGCGTATACGCCTGTTTAACGTCTATGTAGTAGGTGCTCTTCTTGCCTGAGGCTAGGATAAATTCTCCATGCTTCACGGCATGCTCTCTCAGCATCTCCACTAATTTTTTCTGCATCCCATCACCAGGGAACATCTTTGAGCTTCAGCTGATAACCAGTAACATTGACCATTTTATGCCCTATCGGGGTTAGAACTAGGAGAACTACCACCGTTTCCAGGTCGATGTCTACGACAAGGCTCGCGAAGATCAGCCCCCCGACCACGAAGTTGAGCTGATCGAGCAATGGGGCATGGGCTCCTCTTTTTAATCCGAGCCGTCTTTTTATGAAACTCCCCGCCGCATCTCCGGCGATGGCTCCGAAGGACAGGAGAAAAGCAAGGACGATTTTTCCCTGCATCTGGGATGACTCAAGGTTTTCTATGTGCCCTATAATAAAACCCGTCACCACGCCGCTCAGGATCCCCATAAAAGATCCCCTAACAGTGACTCCGTCACCTAGAATCCGCCTTCCGTCCACGAAGGTTTTACCCATATCCACGGGCCTTCCCCCCCCAAATAAACACGCGCATGTGTTGGCCACGTATGCGGGAAGAAAAAAGTACAGAGCCTGGAATACGGTGGAGAGCATGGATACAACTCCATCAGGTAAATATATAAAACTTTTGAGATTAATTTTTAATCTGTGAGATGGGGGTTCAGCTAACTGATCTGGTCTCCCCCAGAGAGATAGATTTCGAGGCCCTCAGGGGGAAGAGAATAGCCATCGATGCCATGAACTCTCTCTACCAGTTTCTTTCTATCATCAGGCAGCCCACGGGAGAGCCCCTACGGGATCGTCAAGGGAGAGTCACAAGCCACCTCTCAGGCCTGCTCTACAGAAACGTGAATCTCATTGAGTACGGCATAAAGCCCATATACGTCTTTGACGGCAAGCCTCCCATTCTTAAAGGGACGGTTGTGGAGAAACGCATCGAGGCCAGGGAAGCCGCAGGGGAGAAGTGGAAGAAGGCGTTAAAAGAGGGTCGACTTGACGAAGCCAGGGTATTCGCCATGCAGTCTTCAAGGTTCTCAGAGGACATGCTACAAGACGCCAAAAAGCTCCTCGGTTTCATGGGCATCCCCTGGGTGCAGGCCCCATCAGAAGGCGAGGCCCAGGCCGCTAAAATGGTCTTAAACGGCGATGCCTGGGCAGTTGGATCCCAGGACTATGACTCCCTCTTATTCGGATCACCACGGCTTATCAGGAACCTGACCATTTCCGGGAGACGAAAGCTTCCCAGAAAAAACGTCTACGTGGAGATAAAGCCCGAGCTCCTATCCCTGGAGTCTGTGCTCTCTGACCTGGGCATAACCCGGGAGCAGCTAATAGACCTCTCTATAATGGTGGGCACAGACTACAATCCGGGGGGGATAGAGGGGATAGGCCCAAAAAAAGCCTACAACCTGATCCGGGAGTACGGAGACGCTGAGAAAGCCATGGAAGAGAAGGGTTTAGTTGCAAACTTTGACCTGAAAGAGGTTAGGCAACTCTTCCTTAACCCATCCACCACTGAGGACTATGAATTAGAGTGGAAGGCTCCCGAAAAGGAAAAAGTCATTGATTTTCTGTGCGGCGAAAGAGACTTCTCAGTGGACAGGGTCACCAAGGCCCTTGAAAAGATTGAAACCTCTATCAGGGAAGCCGAGCAGCAGTCTAGCTTGGACAAGTGGTTCTCATAAACCCCTTCTACCAACCCCTCCCCTAAGGCTGCGGTAGTCTTTAAAGGGCAGGTCCTTGCCGGAGGACATGCCGAGCTTTCTCCAATGTATAAGCTGTCTCAGATCCGAGACAAGAGCGGAGAGCTTCTTCTTCTCTATCTCCCTTTTCAGCCCCTCCTCCCTTCTCTCAAGAAAAGATGCGTACTCCGCGCTATACTCTTTGAGGTCCTCGTCGTCGGGATATTTCTCTAAAAGGTTCTCAAGCTCCTCCTTGGCGGCGCTGAGGCCTTTCTCGTATTCTGCCTCATTCTTATCTATCAGAGCACCGTATGCTCCGTCAAGGATCTCCAAAAGATCATCTAGGGTGTAAGCGCTAGCTACCGTCATTGAATATGATTTTATCTTAGGGATTTATAATCCTTTTCCCTGGGGACAAAAAATTTAATAGATGGGAAAAAGAGAACAATTCTAGAATGAAGTGTAGGTTGTGCGGTGCCAAGCTTCAGCGGGATTGGCTCTACTGTCCTCACTGCGGAACAAGGAAGTCCTCAGGGCTGAATAGGAGCTTTGAGAGGGTCCTGCAGGTCCTGGAGAAGAGCTTCAGAGACTTCCGGTCAAAGGACGACGATGACAGCGAAACTCCTCAACCTAAAAAGTTCCGCAGGATCAAAAAAGAACAGCTTAAGGGTGAAGTGATATTGGAGCCCCATGTCCTCACAAAGGAGGACGGAAGGGTGATGCAGATCCACCTACCCCTTATAAAAACCCAAAAAGACATATCAATTAAGAAGTTCCAAAGCTCCGTCGAGGTAAAAGCCAAGGCGGGAGACAGGATATACTTCGCTGTGATCCCGCTGAAGTACCACAACCTGGTTAGACAGGAATTCAACGACGGACTGCTGACCCTGAGATTTACATAACGGGGGTATGGTGTAGCGGCTATCATAGCAGGCTCCAGACGTCCCTTACGAGGGAAACCTGCGGACCTGGGTTCAAGTCCCAGTACCCCCATCCATTATCTTTATTGAAAACGGCTTTGTTTTTGGTTTTTAGCTGTTTAGGGGGGCTAATTTCATAGCTTCTGAGCCGAGGGTCTATTTCACTATTCTCCAGCAGGCCGCTAAATACTGCTTCACCACCAAACAGGACTTTACATTAAACGTTGCATTATTCGAAAGATTTCTTGAAACAAAGAAATGGGATTGTTTCGAGTTAAATAAAAATCCTTATAAATCCTGAATCTCAACTAAATTTATGGCTGTTTTTGAGGTTATTTCAAAAACAGGAAAGAAAATCAGATTAACGGAAGTTCAGTGGGCCCACATGAGTTCAAAGCATCCTGAGTTAGTAAGCCAGATCGACAGTATGATGATGACCGTCCAGGATCCTGATTTTATTTATCACTCACCGGGTGAGGAAAATTTCCACTATCTGAAGTTTTTCAGAGAAACCCCGGTTACTGAAAAGTATTTATTGTTAATAATCAAACACTTAAATAGAGAAGGTTTCATTATCACAGGATTCTTCGTCTCTAAAATAAAGACGAAAAACAAGGTGCTGGTGTATGGGAAGGAAAATATTGATAAGCTTTGACAAAGAAGCGGACGTGATGTATCTCAGCTTTGGCGAGCCTGTGAAAGCAGAGGGGGAGGAGATTGAGGAAGGAGTTTTTGCCAGGTACGACCCAACATCGAAGAAGCTTGTAGGGCTGACCGTGGTTAACTTCTCCAAGAAGTTTGGAGTTACCCCGAAAGAAATCGAGATTCCAGAGTCTGCATAATTTTTTTATTTCATTATAATTATTTTAACGAGCTTGTCTTGTTTTCTTTTTAGAGATAATGCTAGAGTCCAAGTTCGTCTGAGATTCCTTTCAGACTCTCCAAGGCTATTTCGTAGAATTCATCACGGCTAAGCCCGATTTCTTCACATTTGAGAATCCTTTCTCTGCTCACAGCTCGTGCGAAATCTTTCGCCTTGAACTTCTTCCGAACAGTTTTTAATCCTACGTCCTCTAATTTCTTAGTGGGCATAACAAGAGCACAAGCTATTAAGAGTCCTGAGATAGAGTCAGCGGCCATTAAGGATTTTTCCATTTTCGACTTCGGCTCGATGCCCGTGTATTCGCTGTTGTGGGCTTTAACAGCTCTTATAAGCTCTTCTGAGACAAGGTCTTTTAGCAAGTCTTCGGCAATGATTGTATGTTTCTCCGGCCTGTTTTCTGTTAAACTATAGTCTATGTCATGGAGCAATCCGGTTAATCCCCAAAGCTCTTCGTCTTCTGAGAAATGCCTCGCAAGACCTTCCATTATCGCCTCAACTGCGAGCATGTGCTTAATCAAATTCTTATTCTTTACATTCTCCTCAACTAACTGAAGGGCCTGCTCTCTTTCGATCATTCAAATCCCTGGTTGAAGATATTATTAACTTATTTTAAACGGTGTATCCTTTATTCTACACGGGCTAAATCATTATCCTCATAACCGACATTCCTAGAGGCCTAATGAATATTTTCTGTTCCATAGAGTGATCAAAGAAGATCAGGATGTATATTCAGAGTTTATTTTTATGTACCCGTAGCCGAGGTCGCAGCCATATGCGGTGGCCTCTTCACCACCATCCCTGAGGTCTAGGGTTATAACTATCTCCTCGGCCTTCATCACTTTACCTGCCTTTTTAAGCTCCTCCGAGCCAGGGAGAGCCAGTACCCTGCCCTCCTCGATGAGGCGTGCAGTGGTGTCTTTGGATGATATCTGGAGGCTTATGTTTTCGGGATCGAACTCTGCCCCGGAGTAACCTGCCGCCGCTATTATGCGTCCCCAGTTGGGATCCCCTCCAAACAATGCGGTCTTCACCAGGTTTGAGCCGGCTATGGCTTTTGCGGCCAGGGATGCGTCTTCTCCGCTCCTCGCTCCCTTAACCCTGACCTCGAAGAACTTCGTTGACCCCTCTGCATCCTTCACGATCATTTTGGCCAGCTCCCTCGCGACGAAGTTCAGAGCCTCCTGAAAGCTATCATCAACCTCTCTGTTCCCAGCCGCGCCGTTGGCGAGGAGAACCACAAGGTCGTTGGTGCTGGTGTCGCCGTCTATAACTGTGATGTTGAAGCTCTGCTCAACAGCCTCCTTCAAAATAGTATGAATCCTGTCCTGGGGGACATAGGCGTCGGTGGTTAGGAAGGCGAGCATTGTGGCGTGAGCCGTGCCGGGGCGAAGCTTAGGAGCTATCATTCCAGCCCCCTTGGCGATTCCCCCGATCTCTACCTCCTCCCCGGTCCTCAGCCTGGTCTTCACCGAGATGCTCTTGGGCTTGGTGTCGGTTGTCATAATAGCCCTGGCAGCAGCCATGGAGGATTCTGGACTCTCATCCAGAGAGCCGGCAGTCTTTTTTATGAGGGACTTAATCAGGGGCATGTCCAGGGGGCGACCGATAACGCCTGTGGAAGCCACAGCCAAGGTCTCTGGGTCTATCCCAAGCTCGGCGGCGGCCGCCCTGCACATCTCCCTGGCATCCTCAACGCCTTTTTCCCCTGTGTAGGCGTTGGCGCATCCGGAGTTGGCGACCACACCAAGAAGAGTGCCCTTGGCAGCGTGCTCTATTGTAACTAACAGCGGGGCCGCCATAACCCTGTTGGACGTAACCATGATCGATGAGTTCGCCGGCCTGTCGCTCAGGATAACAGCCAAGCCGTATCCTTTTTCTCTCACCCCGTAGGCCTTGAAGCCCCGGAGGCACACACCCCTCTCAGTTATCTCCATGGTTGGCTCTTTTGGCGGCCTCAATAAAATTCTTTACCCTATCATAGTCTTTCTTCCCGGGTTTTGATTCCACCCCGCTCGAGACGTCCACCCCATAGGGCCGCACACAGCGCACGGCCTCCTCAACGTTCTCCGGGTTCAGCCCCCCAGCAAGGATGACGGGCACCTCCACCGCTGATACAACCTCCTTCGAAATCCTCCAGTCGTGTTTCAATCCGCTCCCACCCATGGACACGCTGAGGGTGTCCAGGAGGAGCAAATCGCAGAAAGAGGAGAATTTTCTGGCCTCATCCACAGCTCCAGCCCCTGAGACATGGATTGTCTTGATTATCCTGCACTGAAGGATCTTCCTCAGCTCCCTCAGAAACTCTGGGCTCTCCCCTCCATGGAGCTGAACGTAGTCCGGCTCAGCCGCAGAGCAGAGCCTCATGACCTCATCTATGCCTGAGGGCATCAAGACCATTACTCTCTTACCCTGGGGAACCACAGAGTATATCTCTTTGGCCCTCATCAGGGTAACCTTTCGCGGAGTCTTCACAGGCACTTCGACAATAACCCCGATGAGGTCGGCTCCATACTCCAAAGCCTTGGCGGCGTCTTCCTTGGAAGTGTTGCCGCATATCTTAACCAGAACCATGCTGTTATTATTCTCCGAGCTTTTCCAGATCTCCTCCGCTTTCCTTCACGAGCATGGCCAGCTTGAGATAGGCTTTGCCAGAGTCGATGCTCTCCTCAGCCATGTTCATGCCCTCCATGATGGAGTCCGCCTTCCCCCCGACGTATATCGCTGCCCCGGCGTTGAGCTTGACCACATCCATCTTCGGGCCGTTCCCCCCGTTTTTAAGCAGAGAAACAGTGAGTTTGGCGTTGTAGTTGGCATCCCCCCCAGCCAGGTCATTGATGGAGGCCCTTCTCAGGCCGAATTCCTCGGGTTTGATGCGGTAAGTCCTGATCTCGCCGTCCAGGAGCTCAGATATCTGGGTGCTGCCGAGGGTGGAGATTTCGTCGAGGCCGTCAAGGCCATGCACCACAAGGGCCCTCTCCACTCCGAGATTTCTGAGAGCCCCGGCGATTTTCGGGGTGAGGGACGGGGCAAACACACCAAGGAGATGGGCCTGGGCATTGGCGGGATTTGTCAACGGGCCAAGAACGTTGAAGATGGTCCTGATCCCTATCTCTTTCCTGGGCTTAATCGCGTACTTCATGGCCTTGTGAAAGACCGGGGCGAACATGAATCCTATTCCAGCCTTCTCGATGCACCTCCTCACCACATCGGGGGGGCAGTCTATCTTAACGCCAAGAGCCTCCAGGAGGTCCGCGCTCCCAGCCTTGGAGGTCACGCTCCTGTTGCCGTGCTTCGCTATGGGCACCCCGGCCCCTGCAGCTGCAAAGGCGGCGATGGTGCTGATGTTAAAGGTCTTGACCTTGTCCCCGCCTGTTCCGCAGGTGTCCACGAGTTTGCCCCTGACGCTCGGGGTTATCCGCTCGGCGAATTCTCTCATAACCCCTGCGCAGGCAGCTATCTCGTCCATGGTCTCCCCCTTCATCCTCAGGGCAGTTAAGAAAGCACCTATCTGGGCATCTGTGGCTCCGCCGGTCATTATCTTCTTCATGGCTTCTTCAGCTTCCTCTTTGGTCAGGTCCATCCCCTCTAC
>JALUUU010000158.1 GCA_027021185.1 archaeon
CAGGGTAGATACCCGGGTGGAGTTCACCATCGAAAACTGGGGACTGGAAAAAATCTTCGTAGCTATACCCGAGGGCTGGCAGGTCTCTGACACCGGCATCCTTGACGGAACCCACAGCTTCGGCGGAACCGCTTATCCCGTGAGATTCTACGCAACCCGCTACTGGAGGCTTTGGGGGCTTCCAACCGAGGAAAACACCCCCATGGGCAGGGGAGAAGTGTTCAGCCTTAACTCCGCCCAGGACGCGGTGTTTGACGAGGTGGCCGGGAGACAGGGATGGTACATAAAACCGAATGAAGCCATTAAGGTGGTTTTCGACGTAAAGGACATATCCGCCGGGGGAGGCATGATCGACCCCCTCCGACTGGAGAGGGAGAATCCCGACATCAGAGTCGTGAGGTGGTACCAGAGGTTCATCATGAACGTTTCAAAGCAGGGATTTATCATGGCACCATGGGTGGTCATCGGTGCGAACCTGACGGAGGCAACCCCTGCCCCCTACAGCGACGCCAAGGGGAGAGGATCTTTCAAGTACTACGTAGACTTTGAAACCACGACGAACGCTCCAAAATGGGACACGTGGTTCCAGATAAGACAGCCTCTCTCCTCCACCATCATCTCCCGGGTACTTGATATCGCAGGTTTTCAACTGCCAGAGATAAAGAAGATAGGCCTGGTTAAGCCTGTTTTCAAAGTCGACGACTACAGGCTGATATACTACGCATACGAATGGGAGCGCGACAAGGCAATAGAGGGCTGGAAGCCCTGGAGAAACGACTTCTCCGACACCCCTGCATGGGATGAGTGGTTCTAGATCCAGTGCCTTATGAGGCGGAGGCTGGTTAAAGTATATAAATGAAGAGGGTTATTTTCCCTTGTTATACTCTAGGAGATTACTTAAGATGCTAAGATTAGCCTTGCCCAAGGGAAGTCTCGAAGAACAGACCCTGCGCCTATTCAAAGAAGCAGGGCTAGAGGTTAAAAGAGCCTTCAGGGATTACAACCCCATCATCGACGACCCCAGGATAGCTAAGGTCAAGATCCTTCGTCCCCAGGAGATACCGAAGTACGTGGAGGAGGGATACTTCGACCTGGGGATAGCTGGATGGGACTGGGTAAACGAAACCGAAGCAGACGTGGAGGTAATAGCTGACCTACCCTACAGCAAACAGAGCTCGGGCTCGGTGAAGCTGGTTATAGCCGTCTCAGAGGACTCGGAAATAGAGAAGCCCGAGGACATAAAGCCCGGGAGCAGGGTTACAACGGAGTTCCCAACCCTCACCGAGAAATACTTTAAAAAGCTCGGCATCCCAGTGGACGTTCACTTCTCCTACGGCGCCTCAGAGGCAAAGGTGCCGGAGCTCATGGATGTTGTTATAGACCTCACAGAGACAGGGGCCACCCTCCGCCGAAATCGCCTACGCATAATAGGGACCATTATGGAGTCAACCACCAAGCTCCTTGCCAACAAGGAGTCCTGGAGGAACCCTGAGAAAAAGAAGGCCATAGAGGAGGTTAGAACCCTTCTCCTGGGGGTCATAGAGGCCAGGGGAAAGGTCCTCCTGAGCATGAACGTTCCTGAGGACAAGCTCGAGGAGCTGGTCTCCATTCTCCCGGCTATGAAGAAGCCCACCGTATCAAAACTCTACAGCACGGGCTACTATGCCGTCGAAACCGTTGTGCCCAAGAACCAGGTCAACATTCTAATCCCCCGCCTCAAGGAAAAAGGGGCCGAAGACATCCTTGAGCTGGGCATATCTAAGATAGTAAAGTAAATAAATCCCCTGCCCCACTTTTAATCTATGAAGTCGCTCGTCTTCATACTCCTGATAGCCCTCTCTTTTTCCCCTGTTTACGCCCAGGAAAAGGTGTACCTCCGGATAGGAGGCCAAGATGAGCCCAAGACCCTGAATATTTTCAAAGCAGGCGACAAGTGGAGCATCGAGGTCATAGGATGGTTTTTCGAGTCCCTTTATACGAGAGAGCCCCTCACCCACAAGGTCATTCCCTGGGTTGCTGAGGACTACCCCGAATTCTCGGACAACGTCGCCACCATAAAGATCAGAAAAGGAATTACCTGGAACGACGGCACGCCCTTAACAGCCCACGACGTCAAGTTCACCGCCGACGTCATCCTTGACTTCCAGATACCCCGGTTCTACTCTGACTGGGAGTTTGTTGAGAAAGTCGAGGCGGTGGATGACTACACCGTCAAGTTCTACCTAAAAGAGGGCTGCACGCCCCTCTTCCTAGAAGGCACACTCCTCTCCCCAATCGTTCAAAGGAATGAATGGCTCCCCGTCGTGGAGGAGGCTAAGAAGAAGGAGAACCCGTTAAAATCCCTTCTAGAGCATCAGGTCGAGAGACCCAGGAGCGCAGGCCCCTTCGTATTCTCTGAATGGGTAAAAGGCTCCTATGTCAAAATCGACGCCAGAAAAGACTACTGGGCCAAGGGAAAACTGATTCAAGGCAGGGAGATAGGCCCCTTCTACGACGGAATACTGTTCAAGATATACGGCACAACAGACGCGGCCGTACTGGCCCTGAAAAAAGGGGAGATAGACTATATCTCCTGGACCATAGACCCGGGCTTCGTGGCTGAGCTATCCAAAGAGGAGTCTGTAACGGTTACTAAGAGCCCCGGAAATGGATTCTACTACCTCGCCTTCAACGTGAGAAAAAAGCCGTTCAGCGACCTCGCCTTCAGACAGGCAGTGGCGTATTTAGTCGACAAGGAGTTCATAGTCAGCAGGATTCTCCAGAACTACGGGGAGCCCGCGTACACAATAGTTCCTCCTGGGAACTCTTTCTGGCACAACAACCAGACCCCGAGGCTGGGAGCTGGGCTGAGCAAGGAAGAGCGGATCGCCAAGGCCAGGGATGTGCTGAAAAGTGCGGGCTATTCCTGGGACTCCGCTGGGAACCTTCTGTATCCCGACGGAAGCCGGGTTGAGCCCTTCGACATCTTAACCCCCCCTGCAGACTATGATCCCCTCAGAGCCATGTCAGGCATGCTCATCCAGGAGTGGCTCAGAGAGATAGGGGTTCAGGCTACGGCCAAGCCCACGTCCTTTGCCACTATAGTGCAGAAGGTTAATACCGAGCAGGATTTCGACGCGTACATCCTGGGATGGATTCTGGGAGTGGACCCAGACTACATGAGGGTGTTTTTCCACACCAACCAGACAATGCCGGAAGGATACAATCCCATGGGGTACAGCAACCCCACCTATGATGCCCTCGTAGACGCCAGCGCCAGGGAATGCGACGTGGAGAAGCGCAAAGAACTCATCTTCAAGGCCCAGGAGATGATAATGCAGGAACTCCCCTATGTTCCCCTTTATTTCAGAGACGAGATAGAGGCCTATAATTCTGCCACCTTTACTGGATGGTTTGAGGATCTGGGAGGTATAGGAGGCTCCATCATATATCTGAAACCCCTGAGCTCGGAGAAACCTGAAAAAAAAGGCATCTGCGGACCCATTATCCTGCTGCTGACCGCAACACTGCCCCTCCTCCTAAGGAGACGGTGAGGAAAGCGGATGTACAGATACCTGCTCCACAGGATCCTTCAGATTGCCATTACGATGTTTCTCCTTATAGCCATGGTCTTCATCCTCTTCAGGGTCATGCCAGGGGACCCTGCATCCATGGTTCTTGACCCCAAGATGCCTCCCGAGGCCAAGGCTCTTATGAAAAAACAGCTAGGCCTCGATGAGCCCATATATTCACAGTTTATCATCTACATGAAGAACCTCCTCCACGGAGACCTAGGCAGGAGCTTCTACTACGGCAGACCAGTCTACGACGTGATAATGGAAAGGCTCCCCAACACGATCCTCCTCTTCACCTCGGCCACCATCATCTCCTGGGGACTGGGATATGCCCTTGGGAAGAGGATAGCATGGAGACGCGGAACAAGGTTCGAGCACGCCCTCACCTTCATGGGGCTGCTCTTCTACTCGGTTTTCCTGCCCTGGTTCGGCCTTATAATGATCTGGATATTCTCCTACAGGCTCGGATTGTTCCCCCTCGGAGGCATGATAACCCCTGAGCTCTGGACAGCCGGCGGAGCAGGCATCATCGCCCTGGTGCTGGATGTCCTGCATCACCTGGCCCTTCCCCTGTTTGTCCTGACCCTGCTTAGCTTCGCCGGGGCCATGCTGCTCATGCGGAGCAGCATGCTCGAGACCCTCAGGGAGGACTACATCCTCACGGCTAGAGCCAAGGGCCTCAGCGAGAAAGTCGTGAGAGATAAACACGCCGCCAGGAATGCTCTGCTCCCCATGGTAACCGCCCTGGCTCTCTCCCTGTCCTTCTCTATGAGCGGGGGCGTCCTAACGGAAACAGTCTTCAGCTGGCCTGGTCTGGGAAAAGAGATAGTCTCCGCGACCCTGAACTATGACTATCCCCTGGCCCAGGCCGCCTTCATATTCCTTGCCGCCATTGTCTTGATGGCGAACCTGGTGGCCGACATAATATACGCATACCTTGACCCGAGGATAAGATACTAGTAGGTGCTCCATGGGAATAATCGAATACGCCAGAACATCAATAAAGGAGAACTGGAGCCTTTTCAGGCGGAGCAGGATGGGGCTCCTAGGGTTAGCTATCCTGGCTTTTTTTGCCTTTCTGGCTCTACTTGCCCCAATACCTAGGCTCATCGACGACATGTACCACCCCATGGTAGGGGTTGACCCCGAGATATCCTACTCCACCCCTCCCTCCCTGCGCCACCCCATGGGAACCGATTTTATGGGCAGAGACCTGTTAAGCCAGTTCCTATCCGGGGCCCAGATAGCCTTCGCCGTGGGCATAACTGCGGCGGTAATCTCTGTGCTCATCGGCACAGCAATAGGCCTAACATCCGGTTACTATGGAGGCAAAGTGGACGCTCTGCTGATGCGCCTAGCAGACATAGTGCTTGTCCTACCAGGACTCCCCTTCATCATCGTGATCGCGGCCGCCCTCGGGAAGATGAGCATCTGGATCATCGTCCTCCTCATAGCCCTCCTGGGATGGCCGGGGGTTGCCAGGGTCATAAGGGCCCAGACGCTTTCCCTCAGGGAAAGACCCTTCGTGGAGGCTGCCAGAGTTGCAGGGGCAGGGGACCGCAGGATCCTCCTCCATCACCTGGCCCCAAACGTCTTACCCCTCACGTTCCTATACGCCGCCCTGGGGGTGAGCGGCGCGATACTGACAGAGGCTTCTCTGAGCTTTATCGGGCTCGGAGATCCCAGCGTAGTGAGCTGGGGGATGATGCTCCAGTGGGCCTTCACCACAGGCCACACATTCCGAGCACCCTACTGGATCCTTCCCCCAGGCCTTGCCATATCCCTTCTCTCACTGTCTTTCTACTTAGTGGGCAGGGCTCTAGAGGAGATAATAAATCCGAGGCTGAGGGAGCCATGAGTTTCTTCGAGATCCAGGGGCTGAGAATGCATTACGCCACGTCCAGGGGCAGAGTCAAGGCCATAAGAGGCGTGGACCTGAAGATGGATAAAGGCCAGGCCCTGGGCTTAGCCGGAGAAAGCGGATGCGGAAAAACCTCCCTAGGCCTCTCTATTCTACGCCTGCTACCTAACAACGCCCATATCACCAGGGGCAGAATACTCTTTCACGGCGAGGACCTTCTTAGAAAATCCGAGGAGGAGATGCGGAGGATCAGGTGGAAGTACATATCCATGGTCTTCCAATCAGCGATGAACGCGTTGAATCCGGTTTACAGGGTGGGGGACCAGATAGTGGAGGCGATCCTAGCCCACGAGGACATCACAAAAGACGAGGCAAAAGAAAGGGTCTCCGAGCTTTTCAGCCTCGTCGGCCTAGACCCAGGGAGAGCAGGCCAGTACCCCCACGAGTATAGCGGCGGCATGCGCCAGAGAGCGGTCATAGCGATGGCCCTCGCCTGCCACCCCGAGCTCCTGATAGCGGATGAGCCCACAACCGCCCTGGATGTGATTCATCAGAAACAGATAATCGAAAAGATGGACGAGCTCAGGGAGAAACTGGGGATGACCATGATATACATAACCCACGACATAGCCATCATATCAGAGACCTGCGATGTTATGGCGGTGATGTATGGGGGAAAAATCGTGGAGTCCTCCAAGGTAAGGGACCTCCTCAGGAGGCCTATGCATCCCTATACCCAGGGGCTGATCCGCTCCATCCCCCCTCTCCATGACTCGGTGGGCAGGCTCACATCCATCGAGGGCGAACCCCCGAGTCTGCTGTCCCCTCCTCGGGGATGCAGCTTCAACCCCAGATGCGCGTACTCACGGGATATCTGCAGGACGTCAGAGCCTCCTCTACGCCAGCTAAACGGAGGCCTGGTAGCCTGCCACTTCGCGGAGGAGATACCATGGCCCTGATAACCACCGAGAACCTTCGCAAGGTGTTTCCAGTCAGGAAAAGGCTTTTTGGCGGCCAGGAATATGTAACCGCGGTGGACGATGTGAGCTTCAAGATCCATAGAAGAGAAGTCTTTGGGCTCGTCGGCGAGAGCGGTAGCGGGAAAACCACCTGCGGGAGGCTGCTGCTCAGACTCCTTGAGCCCACCTCCGGGAGCATATACTACGACGGCGTCGACATCACCAAGCTCACGGGGAGGGAACTCCTAAGTTTCAGGCGCCGGGTACAGATGATATTCCAGAACCCATACGAATCCCTTAATCCACGATTCACCGTATACGACTCGGTGGCTGAGCCCCTCATAATACAGCGGATAGCTGACGGAGAGGAAAGAAGGAGGAGGGTCATAGAGGCCCTGGAGAGGGTGAGGCTCACCCCAGCTGAGAGCCTTCTGAGGAGATATCCTCATGAGCTGTCAGGGGGGCAGAGACAGCGAGTGGCCATCGCAAGAGCCCTCGTTACAGAGCCCGACTTCGTCGTCGCGGATGAACCCGTATCTATGCTCGACGTGTCGATAAGGGCCGGAATCCTCAATTTGATGCTTGATCTCAGAGACGACCTCGACCTTACGATGCTCTTCATAACCCACGACCTGGCGGTGGCCAGATACATGTGTGACCGAATCGCCGTCATGCACAAAGGCAGAATCGTGGAGCTAGGCAGCAAAGAGGATGTGATAGAGAACCCCCAGCACCCCTATACCCGGGCCCTGTTGTCCTCCGTCCCCAGGCTTCACAGCTTATCCAAGACATAGTCTGGTTTTATCTTGCTGTCCCTGAGGTCCCTCTCCTTATTGTAGCCGGTCAGCACCAGGGCGGTCTTCATGCCAAAGTTTTTCCCCATGGCTATGTCGGTGTCCAGGCGGTCACCGATTATCAGTATCTCCTCCGGCTTAACCCCCGCCTTGGTGAGAATAAAATCAGCCATGATGTCGGAGGGCTTTCCAATGAGGATGGGCTCCTTCTTGGAGGCGGTTTGAAGGGCACTCACAATCGCCCCAGCCCCCGGGAGAAGCCCTGACTCCGACACAAGGACGTTGTCGAGGTTGGTGGCGAGGAAGGGCGACCCGTTGTTAATGTATTTAAGACCCAGGGCTAGCTTGTTATAGTTGAATCCCCTGTCCAGGGCGGCGAGGACCAGGTTGCAGCCGCGCTGCCCCACCTCAACATCCTGCTCCTCAAGCTCCCTCTTCAAACCCTCCTCCCCGATGAGGAAGACCCTTGGATCGTCGTAGTATGTTTTTATATGCACAGCCGCCACGTATCCGGAGGTAAGCACCTCGTAGGGGCTCGCCGGAATACCTAGGCGCATGAGCTTCTCGGCATAGTCTTCTCTGTGGAGGGTGGCGTTGTTCGTGGTGAAAAAGATCCTGCCCTTTTTACGTAGCCTGGCCAATCCCTCATCCGCCCCGGGGATGAGCTCATTTCCCCTGTAAACAACCCCGTCTAAATCGATGACGAAGCATTTTATCCCGGACATCGGAATCCTTTTTTATCAGGGCAAGATATAAAAATTTAGGGGCATGAGAAGGCGAATGAAGGCTTTCCCTCCCGATTCCTCTCTAAGAAAAAATTATTAATATTAAACTTGCAGAGGTAAAGGCATAATCAGGAAGAGGATGTGAAATGGCAATTTCTTCAGAGTTATATCGGGAGAGGGAGGAACTGAGGGAGGAGGTAGAGCGGCTTAACAGGATAATCAAGTATAATATGCGCCTCTACGAGGAGAGGCTTAGGGACAGGAATAAAGAGCTGGAGGAGAAGGAGCAGCGGATACGGGAGCTCGAGAAGAGACTAAAAAAGTCGGAGGAAGCCATCGCCAGGCTCGAAGAAACCCTGCCCCAGAAGGAAGAGGTGGCGAAGCTCCAGAAGCTTGTTGAAGCCAAGAGCAAACGGATCCAGGAACTCGAGAGAGAGATAGAGGACATCTCCAAATTCAAGGAAAAAAGCGAGGACTTCAGAAGGGAGGCTGAGCGGCTCAGAAAAACCCTGACAGAGGCCGAGAAAGAGCTCACGGCTGCCCAGGACGAGCTTGCCAGGCTGCGGAGCCTGAGAGCGGCCAAGGGGGAGGCGGAAAAAACCATCCAAAACATGCAAACAGAACTAAAAAACAAAGAAGAACGCCTCCTACAAACAATATCAACCCTCAAAACAGAACAAAAAAGAACACAACAACTAGAAGACGAAATAACAGCCCTCAAACAAAAAAACGAGGCCCTGCTGGAGGAGCTGCAGGAGAAGATCGAGGCCCTGGGCAGGGCACAAGACCAGGTAACAAACCTGGAGAAGCTTCAGGAGGAGAATGAGTCCCTCAGGAGAGAGGTTGAGAATCTCCGGCGAAGCCTCTCCGACTCGGGGGAGATGGGGGAGCTCAAGAGGCTCATAGAGGATAAGGATGCCACCATCGAGGAGCTCAGGGGGCTGGTGGAGGAGCTCAGGAGCTATAAGGATGAGAACGCCGCCTTAAAGAAAGAGCTCCAGGACCTCTTGGAGACCCTGACGGGCAGCGAGGCAGATCTGGAGGAGCTGAAGAGCCTTGTGGAGGCCAAGGGGGAGGCGGAAAAAACCATCCAAAACATGCAAACAGAACTAAAAAACAAAGAAGAACGCCTCCTACAAACAATATCAACCCTCAAAACAGAACAAAAAAGAACACAACAACTAGAAGAC
>JALUUU010000159.1 GCA_027021185.1 archaeon
CGGCAAAGTAGTGGTGAAGAGCAGCACAGGTCCTCAGTTCGTGGTTAATACATCGCAATTCATCGATAAGGGATCCCTAACGCCCGGATCAAGGGTGGCTATGAACCAGCAGTCCTTCGCCGTTGTGGAGATGCTGCCAGTAGAGAAGGATCCTGCGGTCCTTGCCATGGAAATAGAGGAGAAGCCCGGCGTAACCTATGACGACGTCGGGGGCCTTGCGGAGCAGATAAAAGAGATACGGGAAACCGTTGAGCTGCCTCTCCTCCGCCCTGAGGCATTCGAGAAGGTGGGCATAGACCCCCCAAAAGGCGTTCTATTATACGGCCCCCCAGGAACGGGCAAAACTCTCCTGGCTAAAGCCGTTGCCCATGAAACGAACTCTGTCTTCATAAAACTCATAGGCAGCGAACTCGTGAGGAAGTACATAGGAGAGGGGGCTCGCTTGGTCAGAGAGCTATTCAAGCTGGCCAAAGAAAAAGCCCCGAGCATAGTGTTCATAGATGAAGCTGACGCCATAGGGGCCAAGAGGCTTGAATCCTCAACCAGCGGAGACCGCGAGGTCCAGCGCACCCTCATGCAGCTCCTCGCAGAGATGGACGGCTTCTCCCCCAGGGGCGATGTCAGGATAATCGCCGCCACCAACCGCCCGGACATCCTTGATCCGGCGATGCTTCGCCCTGGCAGGTTTGACAGGCTCATAGAGATACCTCTCCCGAGCTACGAGGGCAGGATAGAGATCTTCAAGATCCATACGCGGAAGATGAACATCAGCCCTGAGATCTCCCTAGAAGACCTGGCCTCAAGAACAGAGTCTGCCACAGGGGCGGATATAAAGGCAATATGCACTGAGGCCGGAATGTTCGCCATAAGGGAGAATAGGGACATGGTTACCCTGAGCGACTTCGAGCGCGCCATCGCCAAGGTCATAGGCAAAATCGAGGGACGCAAGGAAGCCACAGGCCTGATGTACACCTAGACGAGGGCTGTGAGAAACCAGAGCCCAAAGACTACCAGCAGGGCTCCGCATCCTATCGGGATCAACTCGTTGAAGCCCTGCCTCAGGAATTTTTTTGACTTAAACACCGTTGCAGACACTATCATTCCCCAGGACAGGTCGCAGAGCCAGTGCACAAATGCGAATATCACGAACCCTATAAGGCCGTAGTAGCTGGCACTCATGATGAGAGCCGCCCCTACGGTGGCCCACCATAAGAAGAAGTATGGGTTTGCCGTTGTGGCCAATGCCCCTGCAAGAAAAGACCCATGGGAAGACGCGGTGTAGTCGTTTTCAGAGGCTTTTTTCCTGGTGGAGATTATCTTCGCCCCCATGTATATGAGCATGACCCCGCCTAACAGAGACACCCCTCTCCTGAAGGCTTCATCAACGAAAAACTGCATGAACCCCAGGTAGATAAGCCCCATCAGTGGAAACTCCACCAGCCCGTGGCCAAAGGCTATGTAGGCCCCTGCAAACATGTTTTTTCTGCCCTTATCCACGGTGACGGCGAAAACAGGGCCGGGCATAAGAACACCGGACAGAGAAACGACGACTGTCACGAAGAGCAGAGCCGGAAAACTCGGTACAGAGCCTATGTCCAGCATATCACTTCCCTGCAACCACGGTGACCACGTCCTTATCGGCTAAGACATGGCCCAACCCCACCCTCTGGCCGGGATGCTTAACAGAATCCCCCCAGACCCTGGCGTACCTGAATGAGTCCTTAAAGTCTCTGTGAAGCTTGGCGCACAGATCCTCCACCGTGGCACCTCTTATTAGGATCAAAGGATCGTCAAGGTCAGGCTTCTCCCCCGGTTTCTTGGTATACACCCTTATGAAGTCCAGTTTTTTATATATCGCCTCTCTGAGGGACTCCAGGTTGGTTCCTTCTTTCGCCGATACAGGGATGCAATCAACGCTGGAAGTTACCTGGGCTATATACTCCTCCTTAACAAGGTCTGTCTTGTTC
>JALUUU010000160.1 GCA_027021185.1 archaeon
CCGCTTATAGGTGTGCTTTCCCAGCGGAGAGCCGAAGCGGCTCATGCCCAGGGCGAAATAGGGGGAGTCGAAGCCGCTCTGCTCCATCTCGTCTTTGAGCTTCTTAAGCTCGGCGAGGTTTGCCTTGAGCTGGCTATACAGGAATGCGAAATAGTCCTTGTCCTCTCTAAGGCGGCCTATATCTATTCGGAAGGCCTCACTTATTTCTTCCAAGAATTCTACTGCCCTGTTTAGGAGGGGTGTCTCTACCATTTTCCTCTCCTTAGCCCCTGAGAAAGAGCGCCTCAAGAACTCTAACGTCTAATAAATTATATGTAACTCTCCCATATATACTTAACCCCTACCCCGTTACACCAGGGTGACGAAGGGGCTATTCCTTCCTCCGTGGCTCCCGCCATCTCCAAGCCCGTGGCACAGAGGCGCCGGTCGTTGAGGGATTTTGCCATAGTCGTTGAAATCCATGGATTTTTTGAACGTCAGTCCAGCCTCACCGAGACCTCCATGGTATCGGGGTCGAACCTCACCTTAACCTTCTCCCCGAGCTTAAAGATTTTTTTAAGCTCCCTGGGAAAGGTCACGCCGATGGAGTTCCCGATCTTCACAACCGTCCTCTCTTCCTCGATGGCCTTTATGAATCTCCTCTGGATTCTAACAGCGTCATCAAGGCTTATCAGGGACTGTCCACAGTTGGGGCATGTGTATATCTGCACTCTCTCCCCGAGGCGATTCTCTCTTTTTACTTCCATATTTGTTTCGCAGTCACCGCACTTCATGGTATCGGGTTCCTCATCAGTGTCCTCATCCCGCGGCATTCCACTATGGGATCGTCTCGTTCAACAGCCCCACGAGGTGTTTATGTGTCCAATGGCGGGGCTCCTTCCGGGTCCGCCCCCGCCTCCTGGAGACATATTGAAACGGACTGTTAATACATAAAATTATAACAAGCTAAAACATTTAGCGGTGCATTGCTGATTATGGATTCATAGGCAGAATCCCTTCCCATGCATTCTAAAAATCAGCCCTGCTGTGCCTGGTCCATCAGCCCATGGGCTTCTCCGCCACCACAACGGCATCCAGCTCCCTGTCACCGACGAAGAATTCCTCCTTCACCCGCAGCTTCCGCACCTTTTTCTTCAGCTCCTCCATTCTCTCCTCCTTGGTGTACTCAGTGCAGAAAAGGGTGATCACCGCTTTGCCCCCTGGGGAGAGTACCCTCTCGAGCTCATCTGTTTTTTCGAAGAGGTGAACAGAGTCTATGCAGAACACGGTATCGAAGACAGAGCTTCTGAAGGGCAGATATCTAGCGTCGGCCAGAACCTTTTTTCTCCTGACCTTTCTAAGGTTATCTAGGTCGATGTCCAGGGCAACGGCCTCAGGGATAAACTTCTCGAGAAAGCCAGGGCCGCATCCAACGTCGAGGATCCTTCCCCTGGGAGGTGCTCTCCTCAGGATGCCATCTATCTTCCTGGGCTGGACGTCTTCCATCCAGGATCGGTATATCCGGGATGTAAACATTCTCGCTTAGAGCAGGTTCCTGGCGTATTCCCTGTAGGTCATAAACTCGTAGCCGGAGGAGAGAACATCTTCAAGGAGCTTTTTAGCGTATCCGCCGCATCTGAAGGCCAGAATATTCTTTGGAACGGGAAGCCTGAGCTTTGTGAACTCCCAGGGATGCATGTACAGGCTCACTACCTCGCCGTTGGGCTCAGGGATGAGGCGCCTGCCCAGAACCCTCATCCGGGACATCCCCAGGGAGATGTTCCTGTGGCGGGAGACAGGGATCTCCAGGACTTTTCCGTGGCGCTGAACGCCCTTCCCCCTGACGGAGGAGCTGTAGACATAGCCCAGATCCTCGAGAATGGGATATATGTCCTTCTTGATCTTCAGGTAGGGGGCCCTGAACCCCTGCACCTTGTCGAACTCCCTGAGGTAGGCTGTGACTTTCCTCAGGATCTCCTC
>JALUUU010000161.1 GCA_027021185.1 archaeon
GAACGCGGTCAGGGAGGGAGACTTCAGGATCCTGCCACGCTCACGGCAACAACACAAAGAAAAAATGAGGTGATTAGATATGTGGAGAGTTTTCTGCGGTAAATGCGGGCTGCCGTTGAATCAGCCCTTTGCGGGTGACCGGCTGGAGGAGCTGGTGGTGGAGCTGCTTAAAATAGTTGCTGAGACAAACCCTGGGATAAAGGACATGTTCAGGGAGCTGGTTAGGGAGAAAGAGGCTGAGGAGTTGTTCGCGTGAGGATAAGGATAGTCTGGACGAAGGAGGATATTAACCACATAAGGAAGCACAACATAGAACCAATAGAGATAGAGTCAATCTTCGAGTCCAGGATTTACTACAGGAGAGGCGGAGACTTTTACGATTTCCTGGGCAGGACAAGGACTGGCAGGATTCTATTCGTGATACTGGAGAGGCTAGGGCAGGATACCTACCGGGTTGTCATGGCCAGGGATGCAACTGACTCAGAAAAGAATTTATACGTTAGAAGGGCGAAGTAGATATGATGAGGAAAAGCAAGGTCAAGGTTAAGAGCCTGGATGAGCTGCCGGAGACAGACGAGTGGACAGAGGTAGAGTTCACTGAGCCAGTGAAGGTTGAATCAGTGCTTAAGAAGGCGCTCAAAAAAGCCTGACCCCCCTATTTTTTATAAGGGACTTTTATTGTCGTGGTACATCATAGCGGGTTGACGCTACGGTAGTTGCCGTGGTAGCGTGACTGGTAAGCTCTCTGGTAGCTCAGTGGTAGCTTCTCTGGTAAAGCAGTGGTAAACCATGTGGTTAGCCGCTAATAAGCCCGTGGTAAGGCTCCTGGTAAAGCGCTGGTAGAAAGAAGGGTTATTTTTTTACCGGATTTAAGGGATTCAGTACACATGAAACGAATTTCGAAAGCGTGGAATTTCTTACGGTGGTGTAGAACTGAAAGAACTATCAAGGTCGTTATCAGGTTTTTCCTTAGTAAAGCCATCAAATTGAACTTCGGGATTTTGTGGAAAACTGTAGTTTACGGTGGCGGAAGAAGAGCTTGGTGGAGGTTTAGTGCATCACAGAAAACACCTCGGCTCTTAAACTCACGCGTAAAAATAGATAGAACACTCTGCGTAATCATATCGCGTGTTTTCGTTGCTCCTCCCATAAACGTTAGTGCATCGTTTATCCATTCTCGGAGTTCATCATCTAACTTTGCTTTATTCTCCCAGTTTAAGTAAGTTCTAGTAAGTTTGTCAGGGTCCCCCTCAACCAACTGGTCAAGATAATCAAGGTACTCGTAGTGCATAATAAATTCTAGGAGGACATCGGCGATGAATACGATTAACGTTGATGCATCGAGCTTTCGCAAGGTTTCCTTCTTTCCATTTTTTTTCTCACCAATTAACCTTAGAAGAGTTGGAATATCCGTAGGATCATCGGGGTTGGGGTTATCAGGACCCAATCGCGCTATCCCTTTAAGAAATGGTGTTGCTAATTCTAATCCTTCCACATCAAGATATAGGTTGAAAAACTCTGCTATAAGATAAGGATTCGTTCTGTAATATCGGCGATTATTTTGATACCACGATATAATATAGCCCTTCTTCTCCATCTCATCCATGAGGGCACTGAGTTTAGATGCATAGTTGTGGCCTTCTACGTAGTATTTAGTTGCGATGTTATAGGGATAGTCAGGCTTCAATAGTAGATATGCAAATATCTTAGGGGCTTGGGGGTTATACGTTTTTTTGAGATCTTTAAATAGTGTTTTTAGTCCATCCTCTTTAATCCTTTTCCATATCTGTTTTGCCAGCTCCTCTTGTTTTACTGCCTTGTTGAGATCAAGGGATCGGCTCAATTTCTCCATGTAAAGGAGGTTAGATATATATCCTATATATACTTTACTATATTCCAATCATCACTATATCCAATAATATTCCTGGATTATGCCAGAAATACGCTATTTTGTGCAAATAAACTTTAAATACCTAAAAATTTGATGGCTATACAGGATATCAATGAAGAAAAAAATTGATGACATACGGAAGGTGTTTCGCTTCGGTAACTGCAAGGCAGTAGTAACCTTACCTTCTGAGTTAGGGTTTCAGCCAGACGATTTAGTAACTTAGCAAAGCACGGATGAAGGTCTTGTGCTCAAACGGGTGAAGGTGGTGGCAGAGTAGTGGAAAAAATTTGGGCACTTCTAAGAGGATGGTATCACGAAAATCATGATAATGAAGAAGAGACCCGGCGGGCGGGCTGGGCTAACCAGCGTGAGCATGGGCAGGCTCAGGAGGTTGCTGGCAATGGATAGCTCTGTTTCTCTGCTTTATAAAACCCAAGCCCCAGGCGTGGCTTACGAGAAAGCTGTTTTATTGCTTGATACGCACTGTGAGAAAACCAGGAACGGCATAACAACATTCAAGGAAACTAGAAGTGTCCTCGCTTGGCTCTACCATTTAAACAGATCTGAAATTAGACGTTTTTTACATGAATTGCACGAATTGGGCTTAATCGAGTTGGTTCCGTGCTGGGGTCTCCGACTAAAAAGCAACGGGAGGAGCGGCTGAATGGTCGGGGTAGTCAGCCTCGAAGAGTTCATAGCCACGTGGATGGGTGGCGAGATAGAAAAAGAAATAAAGCCCCACCACCTAGCACCGCTAATCCTCAAGAAGCGAACATTCAAGACAATGATAGACACCGAGGAGGTCTACGTCTACGACAACGGTGTTTACCGCCCCAACGGAGAGACCGAAATAAAGGAACTCGTCCAAACTGCTTATCCTGAGGCATCCTCGTACTTCGTCACCGAAGTAATCAACTACATCCGACGAAGCACATACGTAAAACGCTCCGATTTCGACAGTAATACAAATCTGATAAACTTCCGAAATGGGGCATACAACATAGAAACTGATGAACTCTTGGAGCACGACCCTAAGCACCTTTTTTGAATCAAATCCCGCATAATTACAATCCCGACGCCGAATGCCTTAAGTGGCTAGAATTCATTGAGGAAGCCATTCACAAAGAGGACATCCCAGTCCTCCAAGAGGCTTTCGGATACACCTTATTCCCTAAATATTTCATCCATAAAGCGTTCCTTCTTGTCGGGAAAGGCGGGAATGGAAAGGGAGTAGTCCTCGATACTCTGAGATATATCTTGGGGGCTAACAACGTTAGTGCTAGGGAGCTTCAGGAGCTTAACACTAACCGTTTTGCTCTTGCTGATCTCTATGGAAAGCTAGCGAACATCGCCGGGGATATACCGTCCACTAGGCTCACGAAGACAGGCAACTTCAAGAAGCTAACAGGTCAGGATTTGATAGAGGCTGAAAAGAAGCATCAGAACTCGTTTAACTTTGAAAACTATGCAAAACTCTGGTTCTCATGTAACCAAGTGCCTCAGACCTCAGACGACACTGATGCCTTTTTCCAGGGCGGGATAATCTTTACATTTCCGCGAACCTTCAGAGGCACCGATAAAGAGGATAAGCACCTCCGGGAGACGCTACAGGAAGAGTCTGAGGGCATCATCGCCTGGGCCATAGAGGGCCTGAAAAGGCTATTAGAGAATGACGGTTTTAGTTATTCGGCAAGCACTGAGGAAGTCAGGGAGTACTACGCTAGGCTCTCCGACAGTGTTTACGCATTTTATCAAGACTGTTTAGTGGAGGACAGCGAGAGCCAGATACCGAAGGATGACTTATATGCTCTCTACGTCACCTACTGCGCCAAGCTGAAAATCGACCCAGTTCACAAGAACACCTTTGCAAAGAACCTGCCTAGGTGTAGTGGAGTTATTAGGGTCTCTAGGCCACGTATAAAAGGCCGCAGGGTCATGGCGTGGCAGGGCGTGGCCTACAATTACGAGGCTTTTGAAAAACTTGGAATTTCCCTTGACACATTGACCGGTCAAGGGAGCATCGAAACCTCCCTTGACCACCCTGAAAACCAAGACCAAAAACAGGGGGTTTGATCAAGGGGTCAAAGGACTTCTCTACTTGTATCTAACGAAAGAATCGGAAAGAATCGTCTCATCATTTATGTCATATCGAAATGGAAAAACATATTAAGAAAAATTAACCAACTAGTAATACAAGGTCTAGACATTTCACTGGAAAATAAGAACCTTAAAATATGAAGCAGCGTTTCCTCATCCTCGTCGCACTACGTTCTACATTAACCGGAGCTTTCCATCATGCGGAAGAGGAGAATCCTCATCGTAGAAGATGAGCCAGATATCTGCTATCTTGTAAAAGAGTTTTTAAGGAACTCAGGATACAAGACAATAGTAGCCTCCGATGGCTTCGAAGCCATCCAAAAACTCCGACGGATCACTGTAGATCTTGTATTGCTTGATATAATTCTTCCGGTCATGGATGGCTGGAGCGTGGTAGATACGATAAAGAAAAACAAAAAGCTCAGGGATATTCCTATAATAATCTTTACAGCTAAACCCGAAGATGACAGGGATCAGACATATATTAAAAACTACCGTTTCACAGTAATAAGAAAACCCTTCGAATGGCGGCAATTAATAAAGAAGATTACCATGCATCTTAGCAGAGATGGGACGGCGGTAATAAATTAGAGTAAGATCATCCAATGATATAGGATTACAATATCGAGTATTGTCAACTACTGCTTTCTTCAGAATATAAGACCAAATGGTATGTGAGAATGGGTGTTACTGAAACAATTGAAGTCGAGATAAAGGAGTATATGCGCCCCGAGTGCAGCTGCAGACTCGAGGACATAGCCAAGAGCGTTCCCCATGTAACGGACGCATCCTTCAACCCCGTCTCGAACACTCTCATCATAAAAGCACACACCGGCATGGTGAAGCCAGATGACATCATAAAAAAACTCCGAGACTGCGGAATACGATGCGGCAAGGGCAAGGGCTTCCAAGAGAAGGTCCACGACGAGCATGCCGGCATAAAGATGGAAGAAAAGGGCATGCCGCCGAAGCACGACCACCACGCCATGATGGAGGCGGAGATGAAGAAAAGATTCATCGCCTCCTTACTCCTCAGCGTGCCCGTCCTCCTGCTGTCCCCAACGATTCAAAAGTGGTTCGACTTCACCATCACCCCATTCCCCGGCTACGACACGGCGCTCTTCGCCTTCGCCACGGCGGTCGTGGGCTACGGAGGGATAGTCTTCTTCAGAGGCGCAAAGAGATCGATCCGAAGCGGCGTCGCTGACATGAACGTCCTAGTCAGCATAGCCGTCCTGGCCGGCTACTTCTACAGCGTGGGCTCAACCTTCTTCTACGAAGCAATGGACTTCTACTGGGAGATATCCACCCTGGTGGTGTTCCTGCTCTTCGGTCACTGGATGGAGATGAAGGCCATAAGAGGAGCCTCCGGCGCCCTGAGAGAGCTGGTCAAGCTCATACCGCCTACTGCCAACCTGGTTAAAGACGGCAAGGTCGCCGAGATACCCACGTCACAGGTTAAGAAGGGCGACATCCTCCTCGTTAGACCAGGGGAAAAAGTCCCCATCGACGGCGTGGTCATCGAGGGCGAGACCTCGGTAGATGAGTCCATGATAACCGGAGAGTCCAAGCCCGTGCATAAAAGAAAGGGCGACGAAGTTGTCGGCGGCACCATAAACGGCGACGGAGCAATAAAGATACGGGTGGACAAGACCGGTGAGGCAACAGCCCTCGCCCAGATAATAAGGCTTGTCCAGGAGGCCGCATCATCGAAGCCCCGCGTCCAGAAGCTCGCGGACCGAGCAGCCCACTACCTAACCATCGCGGCCATAGTGGTCGGCAGCTTAGCCTTCATCTACTGGTACGGCCTGGCAGGGGCGACAACGCTCTTCGCCGTCACCATCACGATCACCGTCCTGGTTATCGCGTGCCCCCACGCCTTGGGCCTGGCGATACCCACGGTCACCTCCATCTCAACCACCATCGGGGCAAAAAACGGGATGCTGGTGAAGAACGCAGACGCCCTGGAGCGCTCCAAAAGCCTTCAGACGGTGATCTTTGACAAGACAGGGACCCTGACGAAGGGGGAGTTCGGCGTCACGGACATAATAACGGCATCTGATTTGAAGGAGGATGAACTCCTTAAGATCGCCGCCTCTGTTGAGTCCAACTCGGAGCACGTCATTGCAAGGGGCATAGTCGACAAGGCCCGGGAAATAGGCATAGAGTTCAAGCCCGCGAAGAGATTTGAGGCGATCCCCGGGAAAGGCGCCAGATCAATAACTGAAGGTAGAGAGGTGTACATAGGTAACCTCGCCCTGATGCGAGACATTGATGCAGACTTCAATAAGCACGACAACGAGATATCGAAGCTCTCCTCCCAGGGAAAAACAGTTATATTCGTCGCCGAGAAGAAGAAACCCCTGGGACTCATAGCCCTCGCCGATATGATAAGGGACGAATCACGGGAAGCTGTAAGCGCCCTGAAGGCCATGGGAATAGAGGTAGCGATGCTCACCGGAGACAACAAGATGACCGCTGAATGGGTCTCAAAAGAGCTGGGCCTCAGCACATTCTTCGCAGAGGTTCTGCCCCATCAGAAATCAGAGAAAGTCAAAGAACTTCAGGCCCAGGGCAAGATTGTCGCCATGGTCGGTGACGGGATAAACGACGCCCCAGCTTTAATGCAGGCCGACGTGGGAATCGCCATAGGAACCGGTACGGACGTGGCGATAGAATCGGCTGACGTCGTTCTCATAAAAAACGATCCTCGAGACGTGGTGAAGCTCATCAACCTCAGCGGCGCGACCATGAAAAAAATGAAGGAGAACCTGATGTGGGCGACGGGATACAACGCCGCCGCCATACCCATCGCGGCCGGGCTGCTTTTCCCCTACGGCATCCTTCTCCGCCCAGAGTGGGCCGCCCTGATCATGGCCGCCAGCTCAATAATAGTGGTGACCAACGCCGTACTCCTAAAGAGACAGAGGCTATAAACACAACAATTAAAATGTCGAAGATAAATTATAGCAAAAAAATCTTAACAGGATTTTCTCTCCTTTTCTTTTTTCAGGTATTATTAACCCCAGCATCTCAAGCTCAACAGAGGAGGGAGATATTCATCACTTCTTTAGAGTGGAGCGGCGAGTACTGGCTCATAGAGGGATTTTACTCCTCCAAGGAAAAAGGAGTTGGTCAATTCCTCGTAAAATGCGATGATAAAGATTTTTTGACCTTTCTGAGGAGCTCAGACTTAGAACACCAGAACTGACTCTAGAGGGCCTCGCCTGGAATGGCGAGTACTGGTTGCTAGCTTATAATTTTCAAGATTCTGGCGAGTTGAAAAAGTTTAACGGGAATGCGTTCTATACCACAACTCTCCCAAATCCACGACGGATTTATGGCTTCGCCTAGAACGGCAGGTACTGGCTAATTGGAAACGATGGATACCTCGTGAAATATGAGGGGAAGAACCTGACAGATCTAACCGCAGACTTTACCAAGAGTATTGGATTAGACGGCGTATCATCTATTCTCTGGACGGATAACTCATGGCTAATTAGGGCGTAAAGAAAAAACCGGGCAATATTATCCTGCTGCTACCTGGAGGCTTGTAATATACGATGGCATCAATTTTCATACGCTAGATGAGACTGATACAATAGGATGGTTTAGACAGTCGCACTGGAACGGCGATTATTGGTTTATCGGAGCAAACGATGGAACTTTAAACAAATACGATGGCACGTCGCTTGAGAGTATTAAAGGAGCAGGATTAGATGACATCAAAGCCATTAGATGGGTGATAAATACTGGCTGATAGCCGGTAAAGACGAAGACGGGCTTCAAAAGCTATTAAAATACGATGTCACCGCATTCGACGACATAACGCTTGGGTTTAAAGAGGCTCTGAGATACGGAAACAAAAAAGCATCTTTAACGCCGACCCAGTAAAACCTTCAGTGCCAGAACCAGAGAGGGGGGGTGTGCGGCCCCACCGCGATTATAGAACTGATAAGCAGGAAATGGACCTTACTCGTTATCAAAGCGCTAATGGATAATGGCAAACTCCGCTACGGGGAACTGATGTATGAACTCGAAGGTATAAGGCCCCAAAACCCTGACTGAGTGTCTAAGAGAACTGGAAAACGAGGGCATAATCAACCGGAAGATATTTCCAGAAATTCCTCTAAAGGTTGAATATTCATTAACAAAAAAAGGAATTGGCAATGTCCATTGGGCGTATAATAGACTGGGTTGAGAAATGGTATCCTGATTCGTCACCTAGAAATTAAGAATGCAATACCCTCCCCATATCTCCATGCGCATTCATTTTCAAAATTATACTTAGTCCTGTATCCATTGTATGACCTCTATGTAGAGTTCTAGTAGATGATGTCTCCTTTTTCCCATGAGCACCATATCGGCCTCTCTAGAGTGATGAGGTTGTAGAGCGGAGGCAATAGGACATAGGTATTCGTTTTTACAAATTTGACCATGCTCTTTCCTATTCGGTCTATGACAAGATTTATCCTCCCGTTGCCAAGGATGTTTTCCAAGATTTCCTAATAGGTATCTGTGACAACCGGGAAACCTACGTAGACACTCCCATAACTGTTGAGGATAATCAGGGGTTATACTACAAGCTTACGCTTATCCCTAACCCGAAAACCTAGAAGGTCTCTAACAGATATTCACTAGGGGTGAGCCTCGATATAGCATCCTTCAAATAAGAACGCATCGCTACTTAGGCTTTTTTTAGAAGCCTTTGAACTATTGAAGAAAGCGCGTGGGTAGTGATGCCATTAGATAAAGATATCTTCCTCTCAACACTGCGTATTACCCGATCGACTAGTTTTTAGAAGCCTCACATCGAAGCAAGGAGCGGTGAATCTTATCAGGGCTGAATTTTTTTGGATCCTGAGAGTTTAACAACATAAACACTCATCTTAAGTAGGACACGACTACAAAAACCAATAGGCCTATCCAGATCCACTTCATAAAACCTCCC
>JALUUU010000162.1 GCA_027021185.1 archaeon
TGAAGTGCTCGTCTTCCTGCTGGGCCTGCCTGAAGTAGTTGAGAATTTCCTCGTGGGCCCGCTTAAACACCGGGTCGGCTTCCCCCCGCGTTGTAATGCGCTGGGCGCTTCGCTGGAGGGGGGCTGACCCCGCCAGGAGCTGGACCTCTATCTCCTCAACCGAAACCCATCTTTCAAGCTCCTCAGCCCTGAGGTTAGCGGTTATGAGAAGATACTGGGAGGTCTGTTTCTCGATGGCCCGCTGGCCGCTGTCGTAGGCCATGTAGCCGATGATGAATATGGGGACCAAGGAGGAAAGCAGGAAGTACCCCAGGAGCTTTGTCATCAATCCACGCTTGATGAATCTCATGTCAGCAGGGCATGGGAGGAGATCAAGTAGGCTGCCCAGTCACCTCCTTCTGGTCTATTCGATTTAAATCCGCATGCCGATGCGGGCCGGCATGGCGCAACCGGGGCCTCTCCGAGGAGGTATAGGTATTAGGGGGAATTGGCGTGGTTTTCATGTTTACTCAGCGGCCTTTTCTTTGAGGCTTCGGAGAATCTCAGCCACCTTGGCGCCCCTGTTGCTGAGGGAGTACCTCTTCCTACCGTCCTGCTCCAGGATCCCGGCTCCCTTGAGCTTTCTCAGGTGGAAGCTGAGCTTGGTGTGGTCCTCTATCCCTATGCCGTCAACGATCTCCATGAAGCTGGCGTCACCCGTCGTTGATAAAAACTCCACCACGTCCCTGCGTATAGGGCTTGACAGGGATTTTATAAGGGGCTGCAGCTCAACGGTTTTCTTCCTGCCCCTGGGCTTAGAAAGGCGGGTGCTGAAACGTGCCTCCTCCAGGGTTCGCAGGACCACCTTCCTCACCTGGTCCGCGTCGAAGGGCTTGGCTATGTAGTCGCTGGCCCCCTTGCGCATAGCTTCGACGGCTCCCTCTATGGTGGCGAAGGCGGTTATCATTATCACCCTGGTCTCCGGCTTGAGCTTTTTTATTATGGTGAGGAGCTCCATGCCGTCTGTGAGGGGCATCATCAGATCGGTTAAAACAATGTCGTAGTTCCGCTGGTTGATCATCTCCAGGGCCTGCTCCCCCGTGGATGCCTCAGCTATCTCATGGCCGTCGAGGGAGAGGGCCTCAGCTAGAATAAGCCGAATACTTTCGTCGTCGTCCACGATCAGTACCCTGCTCTTCTGGGGCATGTTTATATACCTCATAGGGGGGTTCTTAATATATAAAAATGGCCTTAAAGAGGAGAATACAGCCGCAAAAAAGTTCTCTGATTCTAATACTCATCGCCATAACCCTGGTGGAGTACATTTTCGTCTACACCAACGTGGCGTATGGCATTGTCCTGGCGCTGCTCCTCGTCGTCGCCATATACGTCGCCGTTTCCATGCCCAAAGAAGAGAACGATGTCACAAAGGCGGCGGAGTCCCTGGCCCTGGTCCCTTTATACATCCTCTTCACCTCCTCCCTGCCGTGGTTTTTCATAGAGCAGCAGTACCTCCTGCCCGCCGTTTATTCCATTGTTCTGGCCCTTGTTTTTTTCCACATATACGACAAGAAAATAGATCTCGAGAGCATCGGGATTTCATTCTCAGGGGCCTGGAAGTGGATCATCCTGTGCTCCCTTATCGCCATACCCACGGGCACCATAGAGTACTTCGTCCTGAAGCCAGAGCCAGCCCTTCCGTATTTTCAGCTGAAGTATCTTCTCAGGGACTTCTTCTATATGCTCGTGTTCGTGGGGGTTGCGGAGGAGATCCTCTTCAGAGGTCTTATTCAGACCGACCTGCAGAGAGTCTTCGGCACCCGGATGGGCCTATTCCTGGCGTCGTATCTCTTCGGAATCATGCACATGACCTGGCGTTCAACCGCTGAACTCCTCTTCACTTTTTTCGCCGCCATCCTTATAGGGTACATCTATAACCGCTCCAGGAATCTCATG
>JALUUU010000163.1 GCA_027021185.1 archaeon
CATGCTCAGGATGCTTTTGCGGCCGAAGAGCTCCTCCAGGTCGTATAGGGAAAGCTCTAGGGAGGAGAGGGACTGCTGGGCTTCCAGGTCCTCCAGGGACCACGCGAGCCTTTTCTTTAAGTACATCACGACCTTCCAGCGCTCCTCTAGGGTAAGTTTTTCTTTAAAGGAGGGCATTCTGGTGTTCTCCTTTCCGTAGGTTACTATCCAGACGTAATCTCCGTCTGTGTGGCCCTTTGCATGATCCCTTATGGAGTGATAAAACGGCTCCTCTCCTTTTTCGCCGTGGCATCCGACGCAGTTATTATTATATATAGTCTTTCCCTCCTCGATGAAGGACTCGGTAACCTCGAAGGGGTTCTGCAGGAACTGGGCCTGGTCCCTCAGCGGGGGGACATCGCTCGTCTTGGGCGGAGGGTTCTCCTGAGAACCCAGGCAGCCGATAAACAGCAGGAGGGCGAGGGGGAGGAGGTATTTCATGGGTATACGTCCACTTTCCGTGATTAATAAAACTTACTCTATTTCTGTTTGTCAAACACAATATAATGAACTAGTTTACTTAAAATTAAACAAAAAATTTATATATAAAAAATATTCTTCCATCTTTGTTGAAATGACAAACGCGATCAATATCTCCATAACTAAGAAAGCCTTCATCCACCTTCTCAAACAGAAAAAAGAAGGGAAGGTTGGCATGAGGATATACAGGGAATGGTCTGGGTGTTGTGGGTCCAGATACGTCGCCAGCCTGGTAGAGGCCCCCAGAGAAGACGAGTTCGTATACAGCATCAACGGCATAAAGATCTACATCAGCAAGTATCTCGCCGAGTTCATGGGAGAAATCGAGGTTGACTACGACGACGAGCTCGGCGGCGGTCTTATGGTTCGAGCCTCCGCACCCAGGTGCGAGGGAGGGGCCTGCTAGGCATGGCGAAGGTGGTCGTTTCTGCCGGGATATGCGGTTTTTCTGCGGTTATCAAGGCCAAGAAAGATGACAACGACAAGATAAACCTTAAAATCACTAGTCCCTGTGAGATGATCGCCAAGCTGGGGGAGGAATTAAAATCTGTTGACTGGACTCAGGCCGTAACTAGGTACCTGACCCAGTCCGAAGTCTACAGGGCTTCAAACAAACACGTATTTCACACAGCCTGCCCTGTTCCAAGCGCCATCCTTAAGGCAATAGAAGTGGAGGCGGGCCTGGCCCTGCCAAAAGACGTCCACATGAAGATCAGTCCCTGAGGGCGGCGTCTATCACAGCCTTGAATTCTTGGAAGGGCGCATCTCCCACGATCATTACTCCGTTTATTATGAATGTGGGGACACGTCGGACCCCTGCCTGGTATCCCTCCTCCTTGTCCCTGAGGAGTTTTATGAGGTTCTCGTCTTCGTGGAAACAGGAGCAGAAGGCGTCCATATCGAGGGACAGCTTCTCCCCTATGCTCACCAGCAGCTCTTTGCTCAGCCTGTCCTGATACTTGAACAGCTCGTCATGGTACTCCCAGAACTTTCCCTGGCGCTGGGCGCACATGGACGCTACATGGGCATCCAGGGCGTTGGGATGTTTCAGGGTTCTGGGGAAGTGCTTGAAGATCACCTGAACCTTACCCTCATAGGTGCCCAGGATTTTCTTTATCGTGGGCAGCACCTCGCCGCAGTAGTAACACTCAAAATCAGAGTACTCGTAGATCTTGATTGGGGCGTTATCGCTCCCGAGGGTGGGGCTGTCGATGTTTTGAGGGGCGTTTTCCAGTATCATCTTGATGGCCTTATTGAGGATGTCATCCCAGTCTTCACCGTCTCTCCCCAGAGCCTTCAGCTTCTCGAGAGTTGTTTTCTTAACAGCTATTGCCATGTTTTCCCTCGTCAAAGCCCCTCTTTCACTCATTTTTTCACCCACCTGATATATTTTCTTCACAGGA
>JALUUU010000164.1 GCA_027021185.1 archaeon
GGATCCAAGAATGCGGGGATTACAAGCTCCATCGTAATGGCGGAGATAGCATGGGCATTTTTAAGGGAGGGTAAAGGTGGAATCGAGCTTGAGGCTGCCAGACGCGTTATCGAGGATATGAGAGGGCTTAAAATCATTAATGTGGATACTGAGGTGGCCTGGAGCGCCGGAAAACTTCGGAGAAAATATTACGGCAGAAAAATCCAGCTATCCTATCAGGACGCCGTATACCTCGCAACCTGCATTAGAGAAGCAGTAGATGCATTCTATACGACAGACACCCACTTATTGAAGATAAAAACAGATATACCCATCAAGGAGGCGAGACATTTCTGAGATAAGATGTGTCAATCCCCCTCGCTATCGCAAGGGGATTTCTGCTCCAACGACCAGGCTCGCCGGAGCAATGCGTTCCAGTGGGGGCCCACTCTCCATAGGCGTGTATTCGGGCGGTCCCCGCCCTACCGACAAAAGTCCTCTCCCCAGGAGCTCAATAACCACTATCTATGTCCATGTCGGTTTTTATGCCCGCATTTCGCAGCAACCACAGTCTCATATGCCTTCATTACTACCCTACCCCGTGATACCCCCTGCTCCTCTGCATCAATCAAAGATGAGGGACAGCCCTGAACGCTTATCAGTGAGAACTGCGCTCCGCTAGGGGAAACCTCTATATGTCGGCCAAATATGGAAAACACCATCCAGCATCGTTGGGCTCTAATCTTCTCTCCGTGGAGTCGGTCTCCACCACCGCAACGTCGTCCGTCCTCTCCCTGAGAACCTCTACGACCCTGGCGATGAGACCAGGGTTAGTGGTAACCCCCTCCCTGGGCCTGGTGAGAAGATTAGGCTTTATCACCACCGTGTCACCCGGGGAGATCAGCTCTCTCCAATTTAGCTCCTCCAGGACATCCCCCCCTCCTCCATGTGCCGTATTCTCCTGACTACGACATCCACCTTTTCTTTCTCTAGGCCAGTATTCTTCTTACTCTTTTTTCCCCCTTTTCGCCCCTCTGAGCTAAAGATGACTGCAGAAGAGAGCGCTACGGCATCCTCGCCAAGAAAATAAAAGGCAAAGAACAACTCCGCGAGAAGGGAATCCACGCCTACGACCTCGAAGACATAGAAAAAGCCATGAAGAAGTAAAGACAAGCTCAAAAAACCGCCTCACATCCCCCCAAGGACTCCCCCGGATTTGTCTGTAGGTATCGGGGAGAAGGCGGCCATGCCGCCTGGTGTTCATTTTTACTATGCGAGCCCTCAGGGATTCTCTCAGGGTTTATTAATGGGTACGAGGCAGGACTGACGCCCTGTTATCCCCCCTCATTATCGCCGCAGCCCCCCGGATGTCCGCTGCTTTCTTCCATGGGCGGGGATGTTGCTATTACGTAGGGCTTCTTTATCTGTTTTTTTTATTCGTCAATCCCTGACTAGGTTGATATGGCTGTTAAATCTAACCTTTGCTGAAAATAAACGCCTCGCCGCCAGATCGAGGTGTCCCCATCCAGAAGTTTGTCATTCTTATCTGACAAATTCGGCATAATTTATCTGATAATTTATTCCATATATCAGGGAGATGAGAACCTCATACCCGATCTCCCCACGGGCTTGATCACTGTCTATCGGAAAGAAAAAACAAGCCTCTTTCCCGAGCCCAAAGAAGCCCCCATCCAGTACCCTACTCTATCCTCTGCCCCAGGAGCCACCTCCACAGGGGGGTGAAAGCTATTTTCTTGCCTCCCTTCTCCTCCACGCCCCCATAGTCCCACGTTATCACCACCAGATCCTTGCATCCAAGCTCCTCTGCGGCCCTGAGCAGCCCCCTTATCTCCCTGTTATCCACCTCATCCCTATCCGAGGCATATGTGACCTGGATCAGCTGCAATGCCCCGTTCTTTGATTTCACGACGAAATCTACCTC
>JALUUU010000165.1 GCA_027021185.1 archaeon
AGCCCCCTCGAGCATTAAGGTCCAGGCCACGGCCGGGGAAATAGGCGTAAAGGTTCAGCCAGAGGAAATAAAGGTCGTGAACGGCCAGGCAAAGGGAAAGATAATATTCACCTCTCCTCCGAGCTACATCGTGGGCGACCAGCAGGCCGAGGTGAAAGTAATCGATCCAGAGGGTAAGCTATTGGCGGATCTGCGGATAAACTTCTATGTCCTCCCGCCGGGCGCCAGCTGAGCCATGAGCCTAGCCGGGAGCACATATCTACGAATTGTCCTCGCAGGGCTATTGATGGAGCTGGCCTTCCTAGGCCTGTTGCTCTCTGGAGACTTGATAGAGAACAAGGGTAGGCTGCTGTTGTTCTATTTCACAGCCTTTGCGGCATACCTCGCGGCTGTATGGTCATACAGGGGGAAGGAGTATATGCGGCTTTTACTGGTCTTCGCCGTGGTCTTCAGGGCAACCATGCTCCTATCAGAACCCAGCCTCACAGTGGATATTTACCGCTATTACTGGGACGGCAAACTCCTTGCCAACGGTGTTAATCCCTACATGCACCTACCCTCATCCGAGGAGCTGATACCTTATAGAGACGAGATATACGAGAAGCTGGTTTATAAGCAGGTTAACAGCATCTATCCACCCCTCGCGCAGCTCGTCTTCGCCCTATCATATATCGTGCATCCTTCCCTCTTCACACTAAAATTGGCTTCAACCCTCTTCGACCTGGGGTCAGTCATAGTTCTCCTGAAAATACTCAAGATGAGGGGGGCTGAAAACAGGGTTATAATATACGCCTGGAACCCCCTGGTTGTGGTGGAATTCGCCTCCTCGGGCCATGCAGACTCCATGGCTGTTTTCTTCGTGCTTCTTACCTACTACCTCCTTAGAGACAGGCCTACGGCCGCGGGGGCCGCCCTGGCTATGGGGGTCGCGTCCAAGCTCTATCCCATCCTATTCGTACCCTTCTTCCTTTTAAGAAACCCCAGGGTTATGCCGGGATTCCTGGCCGTCTTGGTCTTGCTCTACCTGCCCTTTGCAGGGGCAGGGTTGAAGATGTTTGAGGGCCTGGAGGTGTTCCTGAGGTACGCCAAATTTAACCCAGGGTTGTTCTCTGTCCTGGAGTATGCATTAGGCTTTGAGGCGGCAAAGCATGCCTCCATCATCTTGGTCGCCCTGGCTTATCCCTTTGTTCTTCGATGCCGCGACCTTGTCTGGGGCTGGTATCTTATCCTAACGCTGTACCTCGTTCTTTCACCCATGGTGCACCCGTGGTATGTCGCATGGGGTTTGAGTCTTGCGCCTCTCGTAGGGAGTTACTCGTGGGTCGCTTTCTCAGCCCTCATAAGCCTCTCATATCTTCTAGTCCAGAAGACGCCTCAGGGTATCATATGGCTGCCTGACCCAGCGATTACCCTGGCGCAGTATCTGCCATTCTATGGAATAATTTTATGGGAGGAGGCTAAAAGGAGGAAGCAATGATAGAGCAGCGCCGTCTGTTGGCATACCTGATAGTCCTGGTAATCTTCGTTTACGTATTCCTTAAAGAGGTCAAGGGGGGATTCTGGTTTTATTACACGGTCCTCTACACCTCTCTGGTAATAGTATTCGGGCTTCTAATTCTGAAGAAAAGGAGGGAGGGCTACGTGAGGATGAGAACTGTTTCTCTTATCCTAGCCCAGCTATTCCTCGCCTTCATCTTACCTGTATACGTCTTCACGTCCCTCGGATCCTCTATCATGCTTCCATGGCCCCTGGAGATAAGGTCTTTCTATCCGGGAAGATCGTATTTCGCCCTAGTATACGGGGCTGTATTGCTCTTCGCATTAATTGCAGCCGTATATCTGTATGGGAAAAGAGTTTTCTGCAGTTTCCTGTGCACCTGCGGCGCCCTGGCAGAGACCGTGGGCGACCCCTTCAGGAAGAAAGCCCCCAGGAAGGGCATGGCCAAAATCCTGGACTTCAGAGAGCTGGTGCTGGTGGCGGCTATAATCGCCACCCTGGCCGCCTTCATGGGCGACTACAAACCCGCCATGCTGTATCTCCTGGTGGTTAACCTAGTTATAGCCCACGCCGTGGCCCTGTCGGCCTATCCCTTCTACGGCGGCAGGATATGGTGCAGGTATTTCTGTCCCCTCGGGGGAATCCTAGGCAGGGTCTCAGCTATAGGACGGTTCGCCATCCTCTCTGATTCAAGCCTTTGCACATCTTGTGGGAAGTGCTCAAGAATATGCCACATGGGCATCGATGTTGCCGATTATGCCTCCAAGGGCGAGCCCCTAAAGCATAAACACTGCGTCGGATGCGGTGAGTGCGTCTATGCTTGCCCAAAGGGGGCGCTAAAAATAAAATAATTAAAAAAAGGGCCCCGGGGGGGTTAGAAAGACAGGTTCATATCTGCCTTCATAACTATATCTGTGTAATATGTTTCAGGGTCCGCCACGCTGACTCCGTCCACCAGATCATCTTCGCTCATCTCGAAGATGTCCTTATTCAAGGGGCAGGCCAGGAGAAGCGCTCCCTCCAGGTCGAGCATTGTAAGCATGTCAAGGGCCGTGGGCAGGTTCAGCTCATCCATTTTTTGCATAACCTTCTCCCCTATCTCCTTGGGCTCATCGGGCATGCATTTCAGGTTTTTGACCTTCTCCTTGTGTACGGCGTTGATTCCCCTAGAACCGAAAAAGACGGTGACATCTGCTCCGGCGCGGAGTAGACTCAGCGCAGTCATTAATCCGTTGAACACTTGACAGAGCTCGTCGTGGAAGATCATTACAGAAACTTTCTTCGTCAACCAATCACCTCCAGTTAAGACTCGAGAGAATAGATTTTAAGTTATATTATGATATTATAATATATAAAATATTTGGGTTAGAGATTGAGGGGCTGTGGCGTAGGGGGGTATTAAGACTGGAGATGAAAAATGGCTCCACGAGGTCAATGAGGGCGACGTTATCCCGGTGCTGAACTGGAGGCATATAGAGTAAATCATAAAACACAGACCTGGAAAACCCTGGATATAAAGCTCAAATTATGTGCCATGAGGCGGAGCCACCAACACCACAATTAAATTTATATATCATAATATCATAATTTATGTCATGAAAATTTCCCTGGGCAAATTCAGAAAAATCTACGACATAGCCGTTATAGGCGGAGGCGCTGCAGGGATAAGCGCGGCCATCAATGGAAAAGCCGCGATGAAAGATGTCGTCATTTTTGAATCAGATGAGCCTCTGCTGAAAATCCGCAAAGCCCGGGAGATACGAAACTATCCAGGATTTCCAAAGGCCACAGGTGAAGAGATCTCTGAGGCGTTCCTCAATCACATAAAGGAGATGGATATAGATCTGAAAAGGGAGAAGGTTACGGGCATAGTCAGAGAGAAAAACTTTGTTATTTACACCCAGAAAGGCAAGGCGTGGGCTAAAACAGTCATCCTCGCTGTGGGCCTGAAAAGTGAGGAAACGTTTCCAGGGGAGGAAGACCTCCTGGGAAAGGGGGTTAGCTACTGCGTCCTGTGCGACGGCGCGGCATACAGCGGAGGCAAAGTTGCTGTGATATCCGACAGCGAGGAAGGGGAGATGGAGGCAGAGGCCCTGAAAAAAGATTACGGATGTGGGGTGGTGTACATCCCCCTATATGAGTTGAAGTCTTCCGACGCATCTTTTAGTATCCTAAAAAACAGGCCCCTGGCCTTTAAGCCCAGGGAAAAGGGAGTGGAGGTGGAATTCAAAGATATGGAGGAGGGTCTCATAGTCGACGGGGTGTTCCTCATAAAGCAATTCACATCCCCCGGTAGACTAGTGAGGGGATTGAAAATGAGGGGCAGACACATCGCGGTGAACAGAGCTATGGAGACAAACATACCGGGGGTCTTCGCGGCTGGCGACTGCACTGGAGGACCCTTCAAGATAGCGAAGGCGGTGGGAGAAGGACAGATAGCAGCGTTGGGGGCGGTGAGGTATATCTCACAGCTCGACAGCCAAAAGATGGAGGTGAAACAGTGACCGTTATTCCTGAAGAAGATGCAGAGCTGCTTAGGGAAATATTTGATGAGAAAATGCGGAGCGACGTTGAGGTGTTGCTCTTCATCAAGAGAGAGGACTCTTCCTCAGATGAGGCTGAAAAGCTTCTCAAGGAGCTGAGCGCTCTCTCCCCGAAAATCAGTCTCCAGGTCTATGATTTCGACAAGGACAGGGAAGCAGTGGAGAGATACGGTATCTCAAGGGTTCCTGCTGTGACGATCATAGGAGAAAAAGACTACGGAATCCGCTATTACGGCGTCCCCTTTGAGCAGGAGTTTGAGACCCTCATCGAGTGGCTGATCAGCGTTTCCCGGGGCGATGTTGATCTCAGCCCAGAGACCCTTAAGAGATTGGAAGAGCTGGAAGAAGACAAAAAACTCACCGTCCTCGTGACATATGCCTGCCCTCAATGTCCCGAAGTTGCCCAGCGCGTCATAGAATTCGCCGTAGCGAGCGATAACATCAGTGTGGACATAATAGACATCTTCGAGTTCCCAGAGGTTAAAAAGGACTTCCCGGTGCTGGTGTCAACCCCCAAAATATTCGCTGGAAATAAAACCCTAACAGGTTGGAGAGGCAGCGACGAAGGAGCTCTCCTAGAGTTAATTAAATAAGGAGGTAGCAGAATGAAGATAGGTATTGTATTGAACTCAAACGACCCTGAAACGGCGTGGAATGCATGCCGCTTCGGCTTAACAGCCATAGTGGACGGCCATGAGGTGACTATGTTCCTCCTCGGCCCGGGAGTTGAGATAGAGGATATCCGCCACGAAAAGTTCGACGCCCCGAGCGTGCTCAAAGATTTCCTTGAAAACGGCGGCAAGATCCTTGTCTGCGGGGCATGTCTCGACGTCAGGGGAATGAGTTCGGTTGTGACAGAGAAGAAAAATGTTATGAATGATCTGGTCAATCTAGTAGTTGAGAGCGATAAAGTCGTGACCTTTGGCTAGGGAAAATGAGAGTTGTAATAATTGGGGGCTCCTTCGGGGGGCTCACGGCAGCCTACGAGCTGAGAAAAAGGCTGGATAAAGAGCACAAGATAACGCTGATATCCGACAACGACAAGTTCGTCTTCATACCCTCCCTGCCCTGGGTCTCGCTGGGGTGGAAGAAGCCCGAGGACGTGGTCTTCGATCTGAGGAGGCCCCTCGTTTCCAAGGGAATTGAGTTCCGCCACGCAACGGCAGAGAAGATAGAGCCGGAGAAGAACATCGTCGTAACCAATGCGGGGGACGTAAGCTACGACTATCTCCTTATCGCTACTGGCTCCTACCTGGAGTTTGAGGCGATACCAGGCCTGGGGCCCCAGGGTCACACCCAGTCCGTCTGCACCCTGGAGCATGCTAAGCAGGCATACGAAGCCTGGCAGCGATTCCTGAAGGACCCGGGAGAAATCGTGATCGGTGCCGCCCAAGGAGCCAGCTGCTTTGGCCCGGCATATGAGCAGGTTTTCATGGTGGACACGTATCTGAGAAGGATCAACAAGAGGCACGAGGCCCCCATTACTTTCATAACCTCAGAGCCCTATCTAGGACATTTCGGCATAGCAGGCCTGGGAACGAGCCGCAGATCCATGGAGGACGAGTTCGCAGACAGGGACATAAAGGCGATAACTAACGCCGTTATAGACGAGATAACCACTGACGTAATAAAGCTGAAGAGCGGTGAGGAGCTTAAGTTCAAGTATGCCATGATAATCCCCCCCTTCAGGGGCGTGGACGCTGTTATGTCCACCAAGGACCTGGGGAATCCCAGGGGCTTCATACCTGTGAACGAACACTACAGGCATGTGAAGTTCGAGAACATCTACGCCGTGGGAGTTGCCGTGGCAATGATGCCCCCAGAGCATACACCTGTGCCCATTGGGGTGCCGAAGACGGGCCATATGACGGAGCAGATGGCCAAGATAGCAGCCAGCAACATAGCCGCGGAAATCAAGAAAAACGAGAAGAAAAGCGCTGAGCTGCAGGTTATATGCTTCCTCGACATGGGGAACGAGGCCGTGCTGATGTCGGCTTCTCCCGTGCTGCCTCCCAGAAACAAGCACAGGCTTAAGAAACACGTCGTCTTTCACTGGGTCAAGGTTATTTTCGAAAGATACTATCTCTGGAAAATGAGGAGAGGGATTACCTGGCTTCCCTGAGCCGACTAAATACCCGATTACCTGAAAGACAGCTCCTCGCAGGCGTCGGAGATCCCTGAAGGGGAAAAGTTAAAAAGCAGGGGACAAACTAAAAGATATGGATCGAAGGATCATCCCCCTCATATTCGCGGCCACGTCCCTAGCTCTTCTAACAGGATGCATTGGGTCCCCAGGGGGTGCTGCCGTGAGCCAGCCTCCCTTGGAAGTTCAGAAATCCGTAGTAGAATCTCAGAGCTCTGCAGTGCCGCCCTCGGAGATAAACTGGATAAACAGCTACGAGGAGGGATTGAAGGTGGCCCAGGAGAAAAACAAGCCTATACTGCTTTATTTCTGGGCTGTCTGGTGCTCTTTCTGTGCCAAAATGGATAAAGAGGTTCTCTCAGACGGAGAGATTATCAAACTCATGACGGAGAGCTTTGTTCCAGTCCTTCTGGATGTCGACAATGAAGACAACTTCAAGTATTTTAACGATTACAAAGTTGTCGGCACCCCGACTTTTGTCATCCTCAACCCCAAAGGCGAACTCCTCCGCGGGACTGTTGGTTACAAAACAAAAGAGGAATTCATGACCTTCCTCCGGGGCGGCTGATGAGGATGAGCGCCCCGGGAAAATAACAACTCTAAAGGATTTTAGGGGAGGAGAAAACTTTATATTTACCTATTAATCCATATCAAGGAAGGTGTTTATCATGGCAGTTAAGAAATGGGAAGGATCGGACAACGATATAACCATTGAGGTAGATTACGATAAGTGTGAAGGTGCGGCGGAGTGCGTCGACGTATGCCCGGTAGGGGTTTACGAGCTCGTAGACGATAAGGCCACAGCTCCTAACATTGACGAATGTATCGAGTGCTGTGCCTGCGTGGAGGCGTGCCCCACTGGAGCTATCACTCACAGCTCCTGCTAAAATTAAAATCCCTCAACCTTTTACGGGCTCGTAGGCGGGTTTGTTTACACCTATCTTATCCCAGGGATAAAACAGCGCTTCCCTGGTGTCGGCGGCCAGCTCGTAGCGTCCGGTCATCGTCAGACTCTTGACAGGGCAGACCTCAACACATAGGCCGCAGAACATACACCTCCCCTCAAAGAAAGAGGGGTGCTTAACCTCTTTTTTTATGATTTTATCCCCTCTCTTAACCTCTTTAACTCCTGCAGGGGTCATCTCTATGCATTTATTGGGGCAGATCCTTGCGCAGGAGCCGCAGCTTATGCACTTGCTGAGGTCGTTCTGATGCAGCCCCCTGTAGCGTGGGGATGGAGGCATGCGTTCCTCTGGATACTGCACCGTTACGGGCTTCTTGAAAAGATGCTTGAGGGTTATAATCGATGGTTTGAGAATAAGGGACTTAACTACCATGCTCCCCTGTAGATACCCCGGCTAACTTAAATTTTTCCCCTATCCCCTAGAGAACCATTATATGCAGCCGGGTGCCCGTGGGGGAATAAGCGGCCACGTCCATGAGGCCCCTGTAGGGGTAGGCGACTACAACAGAAATTTTCCCGAAACTCTCCGCCAGGTCCCCGTCGGACTGCTCCAGGTCCATTACAGGATGGCTGTGTGCTGTGCCGATAATGCTTGGATCCATGGGAAGAGCGTCGAGGGGAAACTCAGAAAAGTCCTCCCCCGCCATGGCCAGGGGCGCCAAGAGAACCTCCTCCACAACAATTTCTCCGCCCCCATGTCCGTGTCCCCTGAGAAGGGCTATCATCTCCCTGGGGTGGGCGCTCCTGGCGAGATGAAGCAGAGTCTCAACCACCTCCCTCTTCATCAAAACCACCTCCTTCACGGTTATCCCCACTTCTCTAGGGCGGCACGGAGCTCCCTGGACCCGTAATCCCCAAGGGCCACCCCTTCCAGGGCGGCGTTAAGGGCATCCCTGGCGGCTTTGGCTCCTGACCTGCTCCCCATGGGATGGCCGTGGATTCCTCCACCCATCTGGATCACAAAGTCTGAGCCGAATCCATCGAGCAACCTAGGGATCAGGACAGGATTTAACCCTCCGCTGGCCACGGGAAGGGTCTTCCTGATGCCTCTCCATTCCTGAGTCAGCACATCCCTGCAGTACAGCACATCTTCTCGAGGACCCTCCATTTTGCCGAGAAGGCTGCCTATGTGGAGCTGGTCCACCCCTAGGAGGCGGAACACCTTGGCCAGTACTGCCATGTGAATGCCGTGTTTTTTGTTGCGGGTGAAGGCGGCATGCATGGCGCGGTGACCGTGAATGGCGCTCTCCATGTCCCTGTTCCGGAGAGACTGGAGGGTGACGTATCCCGCTATAACCACATCGAGCATTACGTACTCTCCCCCGTGGTCTAGGACAAAGTCCTGTCTGCGGTAGAGCTCCTCCACGTCCGGGGCTGTGATATTAACGATGTAGCCCTTTCTCTCCCCGGTTTCGTCCTCTGCCTTATCCCTCATCTTCAGGGTCTCGGCGACCCTCTCATCGAAGGGGTTGAACCCCTGGTTGGTGAGGTTCTCATCGTCCTTAATCAGGTCGCAACCCCCGACCCAGGCATCATAGGCGACTCTGGCATGCTCCCCGGGGCTGAGCCCCATCTTAGGCTTTATTATCGTCCCCAGAAAAGGACGGTTTTTCACCTTTAGAAGCTTCCTGAGGCCCTCTATACCGTACTTAGGCCCAGGGTAGTA
>JALUUU010000166.1 GCA_027021185.1 archaeon
GGGCCATGGATGTCAGCGAGATCCTGACGGAGAAAATCGTTTCCATGGCGGCGAGGAAAAAACCAGAGGATGCTTTTGACGCTTGGAGCATTCTTAAGAGCGGGGTGAGGCTCGACTTATCTCTGGTAGAGAAAAAGGCTTCTCAGCTGGGCATGGTTTTCTCGATGCCTGTGCCCCCGTTCTGTGATAGAGACGAGTACGAGAAGGCCCTCAAGAACACCCTGGCCTCTCTCCCGCCCTACGAGGAGGTGGTAAGGGATCTGGAGGGCTTCCTATCCAGAGAGAAACCCGCGGAGAAGACTGGAGAGGTGCCTAGGGGGGCGCCCAGGAAAGAGCGAGTCGAGGTTGTTGTTCCGCGGAGGGATTATAGGCTATGGCTGGGCCTTGTTTTGCTCTTGGGGGGTTTGTTTGCCGTGACATATATCGTTATTCAGGAGGGCCAGAGGGAGGCCTTCACGGTGCTCTACTTCTCAGATCCCGTGGAGCCTGTTCTCGTTGACTGGGGAAACAAGGCTCTGTACGTCAATTTCACGGTGGAGAACCATGAGTACAGGGACATAGATTATCTCTACAGGGTCAGCCTTAGGTCAGCCGATGAAGGCGTTCTTGCCGTTAGAGAGGGCGAAGTGGGTCTTGGGCACGGAGAAAACATCACAGTCTCGGAGGTGCTGCCCCTCAACGACACTAGGGGGGAAAGACTTTACGTAGAGCTCTTCCTAAATAATACCGGCGATGCTTACAGGACGATATGGCAGAAAATAGAATGAATCAAACCAAAGTCAGCATTTTATTACACGCTTGGAAGGAAGGGTCAAAGATTATTAGAGCCATTAAATCATTCCTTACTCTCACCTATCCAAAGGCTGAATTGATAGTCGTTGCAGGGGGAAATGAAATCTATAAGATGGCCAAAAAAGTTTGAAGGACGGGACATTAAGGTCCTCCTTCAAAGGAAATGAGTAAAAACAGAGCATTAACTTCAGCTCTCTCAATCCCGAAAGAAATGCGGTTGTTTCAACAGATGCTGATCACGTGATGAGTGATGGATGGCTTATCCATTTTTTAGACTATCCCCTATTTTAGGCTTTGGGATATAATTATTGGTTATTTTTTTAGCACTATTACGTATACTCTTTTGCCGATGTATTTCTTGGGGGCGTCTACTTTGCCGGAGTTGCCGAAGGGCGTCACCTTCTTCTCGTACACCGCCTCCACCTCGTCTGTCAGGGTGATCCTGTCTTTGATGATCTCAATCCTCCTCATACCAATAAGTATATCCATGGATATATTTATATGCTTTGTGGTGCAGATAACACCATCATGCGCACTACCTCAGAGATAGCGCGGCAGATGGTTGAGGTACTGGAGGAGATAAGGGACGAGCTCCCCCCCGAGGAGGAGAAAGCCAGGTACCCCTTCACGGAGTTGGAGCGGAAGCGAAGAAAGGTGAAGGAGAGGCTGCGCGAACTGCCCAGGTATGTTGAAAGAGCTGTTGACATGATCACGTTTGAGGATAAGGGGCTTGGCAGGCCCAGGAAGCTTGATCTGGTGTAGCGCACCATGCTCTTTCTCTTCGCCCGCCTCATGAACGAGAGCAACCGGGACGTTGAGGGTTTGCTGGAGCTCTTCGAGCCCCTTTGTTCGGCTTCACGGCGAGCTACAAGACCGTGGAGAGGCTCTACTCGGATGAGGAGGTCAAGCTCGTCCTCCATAACCTCTTCCTGCTCTTGCTCCGGGGATGAGGTAGTATCTGGAAACTTCGCCGGTGATGGTACCGGCTACTCCCTGAGTATTGAAAAACACTACAGGACGAACCCCAAGAAGAAGGGCAAGGGCTATGACTATGTTATCAGGCTGATCGAAATAGAAACTGTGATGTACGTAGGGTTCGGGTACTCGAGGAAGTCTGAGATGGAAGCCTTCAACAGGGCCATGGGGATGGTTGAGAAGTTCGGGGTCGGCTTTGACTCCATCTCCTTGGACAGGTACTACAGCTCCAGGAAGGTTCTATGGATATTTGACCGGGAGGTGGCTGTTTACGTCATCCCCCGTAGGAACATCGTGCGGCTGGGCTTCGAATGGGTCAGGATCGTTAAGAGGATTGTTGAGGTTCCGAGGGATTTTTTGAGGCGCTACTTCATGCGAAACCTCTGCGAGGCAGGTTTTTCGGCGGACAAGAGACGATTTGGCTGGCGTATACGCTAGATAAGAGATGATCGGAAGGAGATGGACATGCTCTCTATAGCCTTATTGCACAACATCTTCACTGTGATGGCGAAGCCCGGATGAATTTTGTCCCAAAGTCCCATCTTTTAGAAAAAAATAAATATAAGCGGGGAGACGTCTTCATAGAAGATAATAGAATGATGGAGTTCCGGGACAGCGGTAGTAGGATACTTTAGAAGTGGCGGTAGGGTGAAGAGGTAGCGGAACTGGCTTAGGCTTGGGGGTATAATAACAGAAGATGAAGAATTTAGTAAATCAATTACTAACTGAACAGTTTTCCCTTTACTACCAAGTCAGGGCTCCCATTGTGTATAAAATGCTTGCTTTAGAGGAGAAAGATAAAGTCTTGGAAATTGGTTGTCATCAGGGGGCCTGGAGCGTTAAACTTGGAGAAAAAGCAAAAATTCTTGTGGGGGTGGATATAAACTTTTGGGATTTATCTCAGGCTAGGAAAAACGTTTTTTCTCAGGGGTGTGGAAATGTGAGTCTTGTTTTGGCTTCTGCGGAGTTTTTGCCCTTTAAAAATGCGTCATTTAATAAGGTTTTAGGCGTGGACGTAATCGAGCATATTTTCGACGATAAAAAAGCAGTTTTGGAAACGAGCCGCGTACTAAAACCTAAAGGCAGGTTTGTGCTGACTACCTTGAAAGAGGTGAGAAGACACTATCTAAAAAGAATAGTTTTTGAAGACCATATACGGGAGTATTCCTGGAGTAAATTGGAAGCCATTTTTGCCGGATCCGGATTAAAGATAAAGGAGAAAGCAGAGTTTTACAGGTTTTTCTCAACCATAGCTTGGGAAATCCGTGGCTTATTTTTCAAGTACAGAGTAGTACCTCACTTACTCGCCCCCTTCCTAGTGATACTTTCGAAACTTGATTTTTTTCTGCCCAGCAGCGAGGGTAGGGGCATGGCGTTGATGGTTGAAAAGAGATAAGCACCATACTGGTCGATGCGATATTTAGTTTCCTGGGTTCCTAGGTCTCCCTACTTTTTAGGAAAGGGATGAATTGGAGCATTGGTTGTCTGGGTTGGTTGGGGCGTCACCGTCTTGGTTTTGGAGTTTGGTTTGTGTCATGTTTATTTCTTCTTTGTGTGTGTTGGCGTTATTGTGTCTCGGATCTGGTATGGTGTTTTTAAGATGCGGGCGGTAGGAAGTTCCGTAATGTGTACCGGGGTAGGATATAGCGTAGGTTTTGGGGTTTATTGTTGTGGAATGGCGGCTTTTTTTTATGAAAGCGTTGGCAGCATTATTACCTGAATTACACATTTTTTAGTAACTAGGTCGTCAGTTGCATTGGCGCGTGGTTTTCTCCGTGGCCTCCATGGCGAAGATGGGTTTGGCGTCTTGTTTGGACGCGGCGTGGCATGTCTTCTCCGGTATCTGCTCTATGTCATGTAGGTCCGCGTCGAAGGTGATGGGCGTTAGCAGTGTGTTGCCTGCCCTGTCTTTCATCTCTGCCATGTGCTTCTCCTTTGCTGCATCTATTCCTACGTATATGAAGCGCATTCCTCTCTACCTCCGAAAGTTTTAAGCAGGCTGAGAGGCTATCCTCTTATTGTCTATGCGAGGATGAAAACCCGTCCTTTATGCATGGGGTAAGTCGCTGTATGCTTATTCCCATAGGTCGCATAGGATGGGGGCGGATTACTATTCTGCTGGGACTGGAAGCCTCAGGTTCACGTAGACGCCGTCCCCCTCAGCCTATGGTCATCGAGGCGCTGCCTCAAAATAAGTGTTTACACAAGTTCACATAATATTCCTCAAAGCATTTTTCAGTTTCCTGGGCATGAAAAAAAGGAAATCTTTCTTCCTCGGGTATCGGGCCAGGATCTCTAGGAAGTCCGGTATTTTTTTTCTCTGAAGCAGATAAGCCATGTATATCCATGCCTTGTCGAAGGCGGCTCTCTCGATTTTTTGTTTATCGATATTTAGGGATGATGGAAGGCCTGTTATAAGTTTCTGATTTACTTCAAATAATGTCAGCAGAGTTTTCTTTATCGTCTCCATGTCCATGGTGGCGAGGTATTCGTAGTTCCAGAGAGCTCTTAGACATTCCTCACCTGCAGGCCTTGATAAGAGCTCCGTAATATTTTTTGAGGATGTTTTGTATGCGAAGTTGTCTTGTTCCGCTCTGAATCTCTGGGATATGTTTGTCTCCTGTTTTCTCCATTTAACTAGGACCTCTTTTATGATTTCTACTCTTGCTGCTCGGGACAGCTTAAACCAAAGAGCATAGTCTTGAGCCCTTTTGTAGCTGGGGTATCCTCCAAGTTTCAGCACGAGTTTACTATCGTAGAAAGCCGTTGAGTGTCCGAGGCAGTTGTAGAAAGTTAGAGTATAATAGATGTCCTCGTATTCGAAGTCTGGTCTGTGGGTAGACACTGTTTCTCCCCGATCGTTTATTATGTCATACCAGGAGGTTACCAATCCGGTGTTTTTGTGTTCGGCGATGCAGGCAAGTTGTTTCTCTAGTCGTTGGGGCAGGGATATGTCATCGGCGTCCATCCTGGCTATGTAGGTCCCCTGGGCGAGTTTTAGCCCCTTGTTGAGAGAGGCTGTGACCCCCATGTTCTTCTCGTTGTCTATTAGTCGAATCCTGGGATCGTCGTATGATCCTATGATATCCCTGCTGCTGTCTGTAGAGGCGTCATTGATGATTAGAAACTCAAAGTCCTCGTAGGTTTGGTTTAGAACGCTCTCGATGGCCTCCCTCAGGAACTTTTCTCCGTTGTATACCGGCATCAAGACGGTGATCGGCTTTCTGGACATTTTTCTACTCAATTTTTGCCACGGCCCAGATTTCTCCCCACCGCACTTCATATGCCTCGGTTCTAAGCCCTGTCTGGTGCAGTTCGTTAAAGAACTCTTCTTGAGTGTATTCAATGCGATGGGTGGGGTCTAGCCTGTAATCCACTCCGAGTTCCTTCTTAAGGGGTACCCGCCAGTCCCTTTCAAAAATCGGGACCCTGATTAAATACTTCGACGGGGAGATCCTTTCTTTTAAGAGCTTGAGAAATTTAGTCCTGTCATCAAGGTGCTCAAGGACGTTGGATAGTACCACCACG
>JALUUU010000167.1 GCA_027021185.1 archaeon
TTCCGAGGATTCAGTTATCTTAAATCTTAGAGCCAAAAGAATCCTACGTGGATTCTACTCCCTTTGACTGATAGAGGTGTCGATTGCCGCAACGGTGTTAGAATAACAGGAGTTCAGGCAAAGGGAGGACACATTATTTAATTATTAATCAGAGACCTTTTCCTGCCTGATAAATGGAAAATTTTTTTAGCAAGATTAGCGCTATTAACTATGAGGACATATGTGTTTTGCCGTTCCGGGGAGGGTTACCGATGTTGATGGAAACTATGCCACTGTAGATTTTGGAGGGGCTAGAAGAAGAGTGAATATCATCCTTTTAGAGGACATCAGGGTGGGGGAATATGTCCTCGTCCATGTGGGCTATGCTATTCAGAAAGTATCACCCCAGGATGCCCAAGAAAGCATTAAACTCTGGAATGAGATTTTAGGAGAGGAGGGAAATTACAGATTTTAACCAGTTCTTCAGAAGCAAGACCCTGGCTCTCAGGGCAGGAAGAATGCTTAGAAAACTCGCTCCGGAGTACAAATTGAAGTTCATGCATGTCTGCGGAACCCATGAGCAGGCGATAACGCGTTTTGGATTGCGAACCCTGATCCCGGAGAACATAGAGGTTATTCCAGGACCGGGATGCCCTGTCTGCGTTACTCCTGGGGAGGAGATAGAAGAGGCCATCTTGCTGGCCAAGCAAGGCGTGTCGGTGTTAACTTTTGGGGACATGTTCCGAATCCCTGGGGCTGATGGAACATTGGCGGGGGAGAAAGCCCAGGGTGGGGACATTAGAATCGTCTACAGCATAAAGGATGCCGTAGAATATGCCCATAGCCATCCTGAGAAGGATGTTGTTTTCTTTTCAGTGGGCTTCGAAACCACCGCTCCCTCTGTAGCTGCTGAGGTCCTGAACGGGCCGCCGGAAAATTTCAGCCTCCTAGTCTCTCATAGGCTAATACCCCCTATGATGGAGCTCCTCCTCGGAATAGGTGACATGCGCATAGATGGATGGATATGCCCAGGTCATGTCGCCACGGTTATAGGAACGGAGCCTTTTGAGCTCTTCCCCCGGGTCTATAATATGCCCACGGTGATCTCAGGATTCGAGCCCATAGATATCCTGATGAGCCTGATAATGCTTATGACGCAGGTGCAGAGCAAAAAGCCGCGGGTGGACAACGAGTACTCCCGTTCAGTAAAACCTAAAGGCAACCCCAGAGCTAAAAAGCTACTAGAAGAGGCCTTCGACATCGTTGGCGGCCAGTGGAGGGGCATAGGCAAGGTTCCTTTCTCGGCTTATAAACTAAAGAAAGAATTTAAGGAATACGATGCCCGGGAAAAATACGGTATAAAAATTGAAAGTAAAAAGGACATTTTAATGGAGAGCTGTCACCTGGTAATAAACGGCAAGCTCAAACCCCAGGAATGCCCCCTCTTCTCTAAGACATGCACTCCTCAGACCCCTAAGGGCCCCACCATGGTATCAACGGAGGGGGCCTGCAACATATACTATAAATACGGGGCTCTGGATCTGGAGGCATGAAGGCATGCACGGCCTGAGTTTAGCCAGCGACCTCGTAGAGAAGGCTCTGAAGACTCTCGAAGACTATCATGTAAGGGAAATCCGTAAAATCGAAGTCGAAGTAGGAGAGCTGGCAGGCATAAGCCCAGGAGAGCTGCAAAGCGGTTTCTCAATAGCGGCATCTGGAACCCCTCTTAGAGACGCCGAGCTCAGCATAAAGATCAAGAAGGCCAGGATACGATGCCACAACTGCGGCTACAACGGCCCCATCGAGTCAGGAAAGCACCCGCATCTTCACGTATCCCCCAGATGTCCGGGGTGCCATGGATTCGGGATCGAGATTTTGGAGGGAGGAGGAGTAACCCTGCGGAACCTGGACGTGGAGCTGGAGTAGCTAGCACACTCGGGGCACCGGGTCCCCTATCGGCGGCTCCATTATCCGTTTGCCGCCAACCACGGTTTCCATCACAACCCTCCCCCGGTACTTATCGACAACCTCCCCTATTATCTCTGCCTCTTTTCCGAGCTTAGTAGACCTCAGGGCGTGAAGGACTTCAAGGGCTTTCCTAGCCTCAACCCCGATAACAGCTTTCCCCTCGTTGGCGACCGTGAAAGGATCGATGCCCAGCATCTCGGATGCGGCCACGACCTCCTCCTTCATGGGCACCTTTTCTTCGTGCACAAGAATGCCCACCCCGGCGCCTCTGGCCCAGTCGTTTAGAGTTGCGGACAAGCCCCCTCGGGTTGGATCCCTCATCGCAGTGATGCCCCCCACTTCAAGGACACGCTCTATGATGCTCCAAAGGGGAGCGACATCCGACTTCAGAGTGGTTTCGAAGCCAAAGCCTTCCCGAAAGGACATTAAGGCTATTCCATGGTCTCCAAGGCTTCCCGTGATGATTATTTTATCCCCCGGCTTAAGCTCAGAGTCTTTTATAACCCCTCCCTTAGCCGCCACCCCTATGCCGGTGGTTGTTACTATAATCTTATCCAGGGCGTGCTTCTCCATAACCTTTGTATCTCCGGTGATTATCGAGACCCCTGCCTCCCTGCATACACGGTCCATTGACCGGGTTATTCTCTCCAACTCTTCTGTGAGGAACCCCTCCTCTATCACCAGGGCGCTCGCCACTGCCAGGGGTTTAGCCCCCATAACAGAAACATCGTTTATGGTTCCGCACATAGCTAGTTTGCCTATGTCGCCCCCGGGGAAAAAAATCGGCTTAACTGTGTAGGAGTCTGTTGACACAACCACCTCCAGGTCGCCAACAGACACGGTGCCGCCGTCATCGAGGTCTTCGAGACCAACCTCCCCCGCGGCCTTTCTTGTGATGTTGTTTAGAATCGTCTGGGATAGAAGCTGGCTCATAAGCTCCCCTCCCGCCCCATGCCCCATGGTTATTTTCATAATAAAAACCAGGGGGCTACAAACATATAAGTTTCACCATAGCAGAGATATTCCTGAATGGCGTTTAGGGTTGTGGTTAGAGGGGTGGTTCAGGGGGTAGGTTTCAGACCATTCATTTATCGAATAGCCAAGGGGAAAAACCTGCGGGGATACGTTAGAAACGCGGGCAACAGCGTGGAACTTCTTCTCCAGGGTGAGCGCGAGGAAGTTAATGAATTCGTTGAGACTGTCAAGAGGGACCACCCACCCCTGTCAGAGATCTTCTCTATCGACGTTAAATCAGTGGCCGATAACGAGGTCTACGAGGACTTCCTGATTCTAAAGAGCGAGGCCAAGGGAGAGACAGGATCAGCGATCCCGCCTGATGTTGCCCTGTGTGATAAGTGTATTCAAGAGATCTTCGATCCAGGAGATAAAAGGTATCATTACCCCTTCACGGTCTGTACAGACTGTGGGCCCAGGTTTACCATAATCGAGGACCTTCCCTATGATCGGGAAAAAACCACTATGCGGGTTTTCCCCATGTGCAGGGACTGCAGTAGGGAGTACGAAGACCCACTGGACAGGAGATTCCACGCCGAGCCAACATGCTGCCCCGTATGCGGACCCGAATACATCCTATATAAAGGAAGGGATAGGGTGAATACCTCTGACCCTGTTAGAGATGCCGCCAAGGCCCTAGACAGGGGGAGGATAGTTGCCATCAAGGGCGTGGGGGGAACGCACTTAGCCACCAAGACGACCATGGATGAGCCAATTCTGCGGATAAGGGAAATGCTGGGCAGGCCCCAGAAGCCTTTCGCGGTAATGGCCAGAGATATAGGCTCTGTGGAGGATATAGCCTTCTTGGGCGCGGAGGAGAGGAATCTCATAGAATCTTTCAGAAGACCGATAGTTTTGTTAAAGAAAAGGGATGGGGCGCTGTCAGAATACATATCCCCCGGTCTTCACAACATAGGCGTTATGCTGCCCTACGCCGGCGTTCATCACCTCCTTTTCCACCACTCCAGAGAACCGGCCTTTGTCATGACCTCTGCCAATATACCCGGTGAGCCCATGGCCATTGAAGACAAGGATATTTTTTCTCTGGGAGCGGAGTACTCCCTAATCCATAACCGGAGGATAGCCAACAGGTGCGACGACTCGGTGGTCAAGATAGTGGCAGGGGAGAAGACCCTTCTCCGCAGGTCCAGGGGATACGTTCCACAGCTCATTGATCTGAATATCGAGGACAGAGCCAATGTCCTAGCCCTGGGGCCAGAGCTCGACGTAACGGCATGCCTCCTCAAAGGGAATAAAGCTTTGGTTTCCCAGTACATCGGGAACACAACAAAAATAAAAACCCTGGAGTACCTTGGCAGGGCCGTCGAGAATCTAATGTCTCTTTCCCGGGTCGAGGAGATAGACGCTGTTGCAGTGGATCTTCATCCAGGGTTCAGCACCGCCCGCCTTGGGGAGGAGCTGGGGGAGAGATACGGCGCCAAAGTTGTTAGGGTTCAACACCACCACGCCCATATAGCCTCCCTGATGATGGAGCACAGCGTTAAAGAATGCGTCGGCATAGCAGTGGACGGCGTCGGCTATGGCATCGACGGAAAGCCTTGGGGAGGTGAGATAATGGTGGCCACACTAAAAGGATTCGAGAGAGTTGGTTCTCTAATGCCCCAGCCCATGCCCGGCGGTGACTTGGCAACACGTTTTCCAGCGAGGATGGTGGCGGGAATCCTGTCGAGTAAATACCCGCTCAAGGAGCTTGGAAGCATATTAAAGGATATCAAGGGCTTCAGGAACAGCCGGGAAGTCGAGCTGATACTGAGGCAGCTAGACAGAGGCTTCAACACCCCCGAGACGACGAGTGCCGGCAGGGTGCTGGATGCCATATCCGCCCTCTTGGGCGTGTGTTATGAGAGAACATATGAGGGAGAGCCTGCGGTAAAATTAGAGTCCTTCGCCAAGGGAGGGAAGGCCCTGGTGGACATCCCTGTCGCTATCTCCGAAAACAAGAGGAGAATGGTCCTGGACACAGCGAGTATCCTGGAGGCAGCCCTCTTCGCAATTGGGAGATACAAAAAAAGAGACATAGCTGCCTCCGCCCAGAAAGCCCTGGCCACAGGTCTTGCAAGAATGGCGCTAATGGCGGCGGAAAAAAATGGCATTAGGGTGGTTGGTATTTCAGGGGGGGTTGCCTACAACGATGCAATAGTTACGACAGTGAAGACAGTGGTTGAAGCGGAAGGTTTGAGGTTTATTTCTCACAGACGGGTGCCCTGCGGCGACGGAGGCGTATCCCTGGGACAGGCAGCCGTGGCTGCGATGTGACTTTATCTGGCCATAGACCTGAGGGCCTTCCTTCCTTTCTCTGTCGCCGTGTATCTCTCCTTCTCGGCGTCTGATTCCACGAGGCCTCTACTCCTCAAGTCCTTCAGGGTTTTTTTCACAGCCAAAGGGGACATCCTGAGTTTATGGGCGATTTCACCCTCGGAGGCATCTGATGAGGACAGCATCTCCAGCACCCTAAGGCGGTTTTTATTGGCCTTGAGGAATCCCAGTATCTCAAAATCCATCTACGGCACCTTCTCAAGTTGCTTCAAGACGTAATTCCTGATCTCTCCAGTGGAAGGAAGCCTGGCAACTATTTTGCCCCTTTTCACGAGGGGCTTGAGCATGCTCTCTAGTTCGCCGCCGCACTCGCGGCATGTGGAAGGCTTTTTCTTATCCCGGTGCACGATCACCGTGTGGAGACAGGACCTGCAGCGGAACACCTCTTTTTTACCTCCTCGTTTCCCTCTCTTAGCCACTGGCCTGCCCTCCTTCTCCACTATGTCCATGGCGAAGTCTATTGTGCGGGCGTTGCTTATGCTGGTACCTATACCGAATCCGTCCACCCCCTTAAGAAGAGGTATGTCCTCCTCGTCCACGCCCCCCGAGACAAAGATCTTAACATTATCGTATCCCCTTATATCAAGCTCCCACCTTACCTCCTCCACGATGGTGGCCATTTTACCCCTCCTAGATCCCGGGGTGTCCAGGCGTACACCGTATAAGTTCTTCACGGCTTCAGCGGCCATGATGGCTTCAGTCTTCTCGTCGCAGTAAGTGTCCACCAGAGCTATCCTCGGCACATCCTCCTCCACGTATTCGTCGTAATAACGCCATGCCGTCACCTGATCCCCTACAGAGATTATGAGGGCGTGGGGCATAGTTCCCGAGGCTTTTTTGCCAACGAGTTTCTCGGCTCCCACCCCGCTGAAGCCGTCGGCTCCGCCGATGTAGGCGGATCTGTCGACCATCGGGGATATAGCTGGATGCATCCTCCGAATGCCGAAGCTCAGGAGTAACTTATCCCCCGCGGCTTTGCGGAGTCTGGCGGTTTTTGTGGCTATTCCGGAGGCCTGACATATTAACCCTAATAAAGGGGTCTCCAGCTCCGCGAAGACTGTGTAGTCCCCCTCTATCCTAACCACCGGCTCCCAGGGATGGAAGACACTGCCTTCTGGCATGGCATGCACGTCTACGTCGTAGCCCTCGAACAACTTGGCCAATTCTTCTATACCTGCCAGCACCCCCCAGGTGTAGCCTTTCGGAAGGCCTGAGGTGATAACCTCTGCCACCACGTTTGGCCGAATATTCTTCTTTAAAAGCACGTCTCTGGCTCTGGAAAAATATATGTCGGTGGTTCTTCCCTTTTTTATATCCTCATCGCCGGCAGTGTGAAAAAGACCCATGGATTGATTATAGCCGGGAAAGGCTTAAATTCTTTTCTAAAAAAGTTATGGCCATGAGAATAGCGCTCATAGGGTGCGGAGCAATCGGCAGGGTCATCGCAGAGGCGATAAGTAGCGGGGTAGTTGACGCCTCCCTTGAATGCATCTACGACTTGAATACTGAGAGCACCCAGAGACTGGCATCCAGCCTAGAGCCTCGGCCCAGGATCTGCCAAACATTCGAGGACATCCTGGGCTCGAAGGCGGACTTAGTGGTTGAGGCTGCATCCCAGGCAGCCGTTAAAGCCTACGCCGAAAAAGTCCTGGGGGCCGGGAAAAGCCTGATGATAATGAGCGTTGGAGCACTTCTGGAGGATGAGCTTTTCAGAAACCTAAGGGCCACGGCTAAGAAAAAGAAAGTAAAGGTCTACGTGCCCTCTGGCGCGGTGGGAGGGCTTGATGCCCTGAAATCCGCTTCTATAGGAAAGGTTTACGAAGTGAAGCTCATCACTACAAAACACCCTCGCAGTCTCAAGGGGGCGCCTGCCCTGGAGGGCCTGGAGGGGCTTGACTGGGATAAAAAGATGGTTCTCTACGAAGGGAATGCCAGGGAGGCGGTTAAAAAATTCCCGGCCAATGTAAATGTCTCCGCAGCCATCGCCCTTGCCGGGGTAGGTGCGGACAAAACAACCGTAAAAATCGTCTCAGATCCTGGGATAAAAGAAAATATCCATGAAGTATATGTTCGAGGCGACTTCGGCGCCTGCACTTTTCGATTCAAAAACCTGCCTTCCCCCGATAACCCTAGGACAAGCCTCTTAGCCGCCCTTTCGGCGATTGCAACCCTAAAAAGGCTTTCGTCATCCGTGGAAGTCGGCACGTAAGGAACGAAGAAAATGAACCACAGTGTAGCTGGAAAAGAGGAACTTCAGGAGCTCCGCAAGGACTTCGTTATCCTGTCCCATAACTACCAGATCCCAGAGATCCAGGATGCCGCTGACTTCGTCGGAGATTCTCTAGGGCTATGCCGCGCAGCAGCCAAGGTCGATAAGCCCTATATCTTGTTCTGCGGCGTGGATTTTATGGCGGAGAGCGCAGCCATGCTCAACCCAGACAAAACAGTTGTGGTTCCGGACTTCAATGCTCGTTGTCCAATGGCGGCGATGCTGCCGGCGAAGAAACTGCGGGAGGCCAAAGAGAAGCATCCAGATGCGGCTGTGGTGCTCTATATTAACACCCTGGCCGAGGCGAGGGCAGAGGCTGACATCCTGTGCACCTCCGCCAACGCCGTAACAATAGTCAACTCTATCGAGGAGGATAAAATCCTGTTCGGACCCGACAAGAACCTGGCCTGGCATGTCTCCAGGTACACCGACAAAGAAATAATCCCTGTCCCATACTATGGCCACTGCAGGACCCATGTTTTCATCAAAAAAGAGCACGTGCTAGAGGCCAAGAAGAAGTATCCGGAAGCCGAAGTGCTGATACATCCTGAGTGCTATCCAGAGGTCCAGCTTCTGGCTGACTATATCTGCTCCACTGAGCAGATGATCAAAAGAGCTAAGGAGTCTGATGCCCGGGAGTTTATAATAGGCACCGAGGTTGGGCTGCTCCACAGATTAAAGAAGGAAAACCCAGGAAAGAAGTTTTACGCTGTCCTAGATAAGGCTATTTGCATAACCATGAAGAAAAACACCTGGGACAAATTCATCCTCGCCCTAAAAGAGAAAAAGAACGTAGTCAAGGTCGATCCAGTTATTGCTGAGAAGGCCAGGGAGGCTTTAGACAGGATGCTTGAGACATCCTCTAGCAAACCTCCTCTGGGCCCTGTCCCTGTAAAACTCGGGGAGGACATTGAAGGCACAGAAAGGCACTAGTTTTAGGTCTGGGGTAACGTAGTGTATGTCGCAGCGTTTCACCCTTTCAATATCATAGTTGTAGAGGTCCATAAAGTGCATTAGACCTATAAAGAGGGCCTTTTTATGGAATCTCCCAAGGGCTGAGTAGCTATGGCCGGTGAGGACCCCGAACAAAAGCTCCTTAAGCTTCAGTCCTCTGGGCTTTTTGACGGGGTCGATGAAAGACTTTATGCTGGCGGCCAGTCTCATCCCCTCTACGAGTCTATTCCCTCCTTTT
>JALUUU010000168.1 GCA_027021185.1 archaeon
CCAACCTCCTGGATATCCTGGTTAACGAGGAGCACGATGTGGGAAAGCTCGTCGTTGCCTCTTCAATGAGCATATACGGTGAGGGGAAGTATGAGTGTCCTGAATGCGGCGTTGTTTACCCCCGCTCCCGCTCGGAGGAGCAGGTGAGGGCGCGCAGGTGGGAGATGTTGTGCCCTGAGTGCGGGAGGGAGGCTAGGCCCCTGCCCACGGACGAGGACAAGCCCCTGCACTCCACCTCCATATACGCCATCACGAAAAAAGACCAGGAGGAGATGTGCCTAACCATTGGCAGGGCCTACGGCCTGCCCACTGTGGCCCTGCGGTACTTCAACGTCTTCGGCCCCCGGCAGGCCCCCAGCAACCCCTATACCGGCGTGTGCGCCATCTTCTCTTGCAGAATACGGAACAACAAGCCCCCACTGATCTTCGAGGACGGCCTCCAGACCCGGGACTTCGTGTCCGTATACGACATAGTGGCGGCCAACGTGTTGGCCATGGAGAAGAAAAAGGCGAATTATGACGCCTTCAACGTGGGGTCAGGTAAGCCAGTCACCATTCTGGAGATTTCCAGGATCCTGACGAGGCTCTACGGCCGGGATATATCCCCCGAGGTGACCAACAAGTACAGGGAGGGGGACATCAGGCACTGCTTCGCCGACATCTCCCGGATACGGAGGCTGGGCTACGAGCCCGGAGTAGGGTTCGAGGAGGGCATGAGGGAGCTCGTGGAGTGGGTCAGCTCTCTTCCCTCGTGCGAGGTGGAGGATAACTTCGGGAAAGCTCAGAGAGAGCTGGAGAACAGGAAGCTCGCCCGCTGAACAGGGGCTCTCTATCACCTGTTAGAGGCGCTTCACGATTAAGTCTGCCAGGAGGCCGAAGAAGCATATCTGTATCCCGCCGAGGAGGAGCACCACCGATAGATCAGTGATGTTGTGCTTCACCATGATGTCTATGAATACGAGTTTGCCCAGGCCTACGAGGAGGATCAGGACCCCCGCTGGTAGGAAAACCTTCAGGGGCCTGAAGTACATCACTGTTCTGACCACGAGGAGGAGGAAGTTCATCGTATCCTTTATGGGGTGGATGGTTGACCTCCCCTTGCGTCTCCTGTAGTCTATGGGAACGTATTTGACCGATAAGTTGTTCGTGAGGCATGCGAGGGTTATGGTCACGGTGAATGAGAAGGCATTGGGCAGGATATTGAAGAACCTGGTGGCCACTTCTTTCTTGAAGGCCCTCATCCCAGAGTTAACATCCGGGATCCTCACCCCGGTGAGGTAGTTTGCCAGCATCGATATCAGGAACTTGGCCGGCCTGCGTAGGAGGGGTATCTCCACGTTCTTCCCCGTCCTAGCCCCCACCACCATGTCGTATCCGAGGGCGTGCTCCAGGATCCGTGAGATCTCCCTGGCGGGATAGGTGCCGTCGGCGTCCATCATCAGTATGAGGTCGTGGGAGGCGTTTCTTATCCCTGTCTTCAGGGCTGCGCCGTATCCCATGTTGGTCTCATGCCTGATGAGCCTTACCCCCTCCATCTCCCTGACTATCTCCGGGGTGCCGTCGGTGCTACCGTCGTCTACAACTATGACTTCTCCCTCCCAGTCGCTTTTTCTGAACTCTCTGAGCACCTCCTCCAGCACCTCGGCGATGCCCTCGGCCTCGTTGTACGCGGGAATTATTATAGATGCTTTCTTCTCCATTTTAGGCCCCGACCAGTTCTAGTCGGTTTTTCCTCATCATTGATATTAAACCTTTGTCCAGGGGTATCTAGTCAGAAAATTGGAAACCGTTAAGTAACTCCATATAATATTTAAAAGTGTTGAGCAGGGATGAATGGTATCTTAGGAGCTCCTGGAGCTGCAGGAGACTGCAGAGGGACCTAGTCTAC
>JALUUU010000169.1 GCA_027021185.1 archaeon
CGCTAAGGTAAGCCTCGGGCGGGCTTCGATCCCGCGACCTCTTCCTTACCAAGGAAGCGCTCTACCGGGCTGAGCTACCGAGGCACGGTTTTGGCATCTAGTTTGTAAGGCTTATAAATATTACGGGTATGGAAAAGGTTATTTAAGGGGTGGGCATAATTAGCCTTATGGCCCTGGAGTATGAGTATCTTTTTTTATTTGTATTTCTCGGCGCAGGACTTAAAATTATTGATGACATCTATGACATAAAGGTATTGGATGAAAAAAGTGCATACCTTTTGGCCCCTCTATTGGTTCTCTCATGGACATACCTCTCCATGGCCAACGAGGGATACGCCGCCATTCTCGGGGCCATTTTGCTGAGCTCAATACTCACGGGCAAGGTTGACAACAGCGTGTTTAAGCTCTCAGCCGCGGCCTTAATAGCAATGTGGCTGCTGTGGGGGATCAATGTCTTAATGGTGCCACTCATCCTTCTAACGCTGCTAGGAGTTCTTGACGAACTTCTTGACGGATACGGCGAGAGAGAGGGATTTCTGAAGAATCGGGGCATGAGGCAGTTACTGAGACATCGGCTGGGAATGAAGTTCGGCGTTGTAATCCTCTACTTGTTTGCCCAGTTAGAGCTGATGCACGTCCTGGCCCTCTTCGCCTTCGATATCGCCTACGAAGTCGCCCCGGCCTCATTAGATAGGGGTCGCGGATGGATAAGAGGAGTTGTTGACGCATGACTGGAAGAGCCGTTTACTTTGACCTCGAGGGACCACTGTCCCCTCAGGACAATGCGTACGAGGTCTTGAGTCTGGGCAAAAACGGGAGAAAAATCTTCGAGGTAATTAGCAGATACGATGATGTGCTTACCCTGCAGAAAAGGGAGGGATATGAGCCGGGAGATACCTTAAAGCTCATAGTACCTTTCCTTCTATACTATGGTATTTCAGAAGAGGAGATTGAACGGGTTTCTAAGAAGGCGATGATAACAAATGGAGCAAAAGAGGTGGTAGACGAATTACGGCAAGACGACTGGCATGTGCGGGTTATATCCACGAGTTATCAGCAACATGCGTACAACATCGGCAGACAGCTGGGGGTTGACCCAGAAGACATCGCCTGCACAGCCTTGCCCCTAACCGATTACCTTGAGCTCTTGGGGGAGGAGGAGCTTTCTATTTTGGAGGAAATGGAGACCAAGATTGTGGACGACTTCACCGAGGCGGGGGATGAGGAGGTTGTTAAAGTTCTTGATAAATTCTTCTTCCAGGACCTGCCTAAGACTCAGCTAGGCCGCGTCTTTGAGGAGGTGGAGGTAGTCGGAGGAAGGAGAAAAGTCAAGGCCCTCCTGGAGTTCTCCCTGAGGGATGGAGACGACATCAAGGACAGCGTCGCTGTTGGAGACAGCATTACGGATTATAAGATGCTTCGATACGTAAGGGACAAGGAAGGCCTCGCCCTGGCCTTTAACGGTAATGAGTACTGCATCCCCTATGCCGACGTGGCCGTGGCTTCCCTCAGCCTTATGGACATCCTGCCCTTTATAGAAGCGTTCAAAAGCGGCGGGAAAAAAGCCGTCAAAGAAACCGCCAGAGACATTGGCGAATCGAAGGCTGGCACCGCCTGGATAAAGGAGGCGGACCTGAAGGAAATAATTAAGATACATGGGGAGTATAGAAGTAAAGTAAGAGGAGAGGCAGGAAAGCTGGGATGAAATCAAGAATAAGCGGCAGGATATCAAAGAAAGATAAGGATAAAATAAGGATACTCGTGGAGAAAAAAGCCTTTCCAAGCATGTCAGAGTTCTACAGAGTGGCCATCTCACGTCTATTAAAAGACCTCGAACATGCCAGAAAAATGAGGATCCAGAGACCCAGAGAAAAAACTGAAGAGAAGGGTGGAGAGGAGCTGAAAGAGCTCGTCAAGCTTATCGACGACGTCTACTAACTAGGCCTCGCCCTGAAACTCAGGCTCTGCCCCGATAATGGTTTTAGTGGCTTTAACCCCATCGAGCTGCCTGATGCTGTCGACGATGTAGTTCACCTGCCTGAGGCTTTCGGCATCTATGACGAGCATGAAATCGTATTCACCGAATAGCTCGATAAGCCTCCTAACCCCCTGAAACATGGATAGCCTGCTCCTTACCTTAACTTCCTTTCCCAGGACGGTGTTGACGAAGCACACCGCGACTACCATTATTATACACCCCACTTTTCTTCTAGGAAACCGCCTATCCTGGAGGAATCTATGGGCCCGACAATGACTTCCCATCCAGTTTCTTCCTCTATTTCTCCGCTGATCCTTGCTGCTCTGCCGGGGATGATAAGCTTTTTGTGGTTGACCTTCTCCAATAGTTTTGCCTCTTCCAAGGCTTCTTTCACACCGGCGGCTGTAAGCTTGTTACCCGCCATGGCCACTTCCACCGCAAGCCCTTCGGTGTCCACAACCAACAGATAGCACGACACCTTGCTGGACTGAAGGTCCCCCTCAACGGTGTAGTAAGTCAGGGCGAAGTTAGATGTGAGCAACACAGGGGAGTTCTCATCCGGGCTCCCTATTACTCTTGCACCAGCCTCGACACTAATCGGAACCCTGGGATCTGTATATATATTCTGTCTCAAAGTCAGCAAAGGAAGCAGAGACCATGTCTCAGGCGAGTGAAGGATAAGGGCATCGCAGTACCTGAGGAGCTGAACAGCCGCTAACGTGGCCTCCTTCATCGTGGCCTTGACAGCGTCTTTCTCCTTCATCCATGCCACCATGGGGACGCCCAGAATAGGATATCCAAAGAGCTTCTCCCTCTCCTCTATCGCAAGCCTCCTCAAAATAGCTAGGTTTTCGTTCATCTCATAGAACTGCTTGCCCCCTGGATAAGAGCCGATGTCCAATACGATGTCCTTTATCCCGTTATCACTAAGATTCTGTACTAAATCCGCGAGCCCCTGAATATCCCCCGGGGATGATGCAACTACTGGACAGCCGTGTTTAAGGGCAAGATCTGCAACGGCCTCCCAATTATCCCTGGTTGCAGCATAGAGGAGGGGCTTCCGTTCAGCCGCTATCTCCAGACCGACCTCGAGGATCTCGGGGTTGTACGAACAGAGGATGAATGGCATGTAATAGTTCTCATAGATCGACAGCACCGTTTCCCCAAACTTAGTCGGATCATCGGTCTTTGACCGTATGGCTATGCCGTCCAGGGTAAGCTCTTGACCAATCCGTGTGATCTTGAAATTCCGCACCTTCTCGACTTTCTCTATGAGGCTTTCCCTGGGCATGGAGTCGTCTACATCGATGAAAAAAGCCGTCGGATTAAAATAAGTGAGGTCGTGGCGATACATGACCTCCTCGCCGCCAATCACGACGTTGCCGATGGTTATCTCTTTAACAGGAGGCGTTAACAAGTCGATGAGTTTTTCTTTTTTCTCTGCGTACTCCTTTTTCTCCATTAAGGGTACGCAGGCGTCTATCTTTTTCTTCCTCTCGATGAGGGCGGAGGCAAATGCCATACATGAGCTCTCACCGCACTCAAGACAGTTTGTTCCTGGCAGAAACTTGTATATCTGCAGAGGGGAAATCTTGGCCATTAAACACCCCCTAGCCAGTCTTCATACCTGAGCTCGCCGTCCCCTTCATCTTCTCCCGAGGCAGCGGCTAACAAGTTCTTCACCGTCTTAACGGCTTTCGGATGAAGCATCATCATCCCGTCTGCCCCGGCGTTTATAACTGTAATAGCCGTAAGGATCTCCCACAGCGGCCCGCGATACTCTCTGGGCCCCCAGCTGGGCTCATTCATCCAAGCCTCTCTGGCCGCCCAGGCATTGGTTACACCGCAGAACACGGGGTTCTGAAGCAGTTCGTCGCCTTTAAGGGCGTTCTGCTTAAGCCTTTCAATTATCGAGTAAGTATAGTCGAGACCGTAACCTAGGGCACCTGTGGTAGGATCCTGCACTAGGCGCTCCTTCGGCAGGCCTGCATCGAAGAGAAGCCGATTAAGGGTCTGCTGGTCTGTTATATTCATAGAGGTGAAGGACAGTACGTTATGTTTGTATTTCACCGCAGCGTCCACTACTTTCTTATAGTCCAGATCCAGGTTGGCGCTGGCTATCAGGAGCATTTCCCCCTCGGCAGCCTCAGCGACTTTCTCAAATACCATGGGATCCTTATCAGGGTTTCCGCTTCCCCCAACGATCAACGGCACATCCACCGCCTGAAGCACGTCTTCAAGGGTCTTTGCGGCCTCTTTTGGAGGGGTATCCTTTATTCTTGGATCAGTGGAAATGAGGTGAAGAGTTACAACCTCAGAGCCCAGCTTAACGGCTCTCTTTGCCCAGTCTGCAGGGTCCTCCCACACATCTCCCCAGAACTCCCGGAGGGACTTTGGGAAACTCGGCATAGGTATGTCGAATACATCGAAGGAAACTATCGGCTTGTTTTTGTGGCCGCCCTCGAACCTGTAGAGGGTGGACTGGCCGCCTATTTTTACTACTTTCCCCCTTGTGCCCCCATCCGCTTTGGTAGCTCCCAGGCACACCTCAGCTACAGATCCTTTGTAGGTCTTCACTGGAGGCGTATACGCGTATACCTCTTTTTTTTCCTCAGTCCGGGAAACAGGGAGCTGCTTGGCCTGGGCAAGCTGATACGCCATGGCCGCTCTTTTAATTTCAAAAATCAGCTCATCGACGTCTACCTTGACGTTTTCCAACTCTAACTCTTCTATCTCCTCGGTGCCGATGAGCTCCAGAAGGGCCCGCTCTAGATTCACTAGTTCTTCCCCTTCCTTGTTATGATGACTTTCTCAGCGTAGATCTTAGCGTTCTTGAATATAATGGTGACATTGCTTCCAGGGAGGGGTATGCCCTGTACCTGTGCCTGAATCTCCGGAGCCTCCATGACGGGCTGACCACCCTCTGCGGGAACAGAAGGAGCTGTCTCCACCTCTTTCTCCTCAGCTGCCTCGGTTTCCCACCTGGACACTACAGGATGATCCACCTTCTTCAGGAACTCCTTCAGAGACTCTAGATCGACTGCCTCTTCCTCCGTGGCTATTTTGTCTCTCAACTCCTCGGGGATTGCATCTAACACGCGCTCTTTGAGGGATTTTGGAAGCCAGACAATCCTATTCCAGCCTCCATCAGCCTGAAGCATTTTAGGAGATCGGAGGTACTCTATGGCCATGCCCACAAAACCGTCACTCTGAACCCCTCCTCCGACCTGGCCTGCCATGGTGGAGAAAGGGATTCCAAAAGGAGTTGTGCCCCTGTGATCGCGGTGAACCACACCTATGCCGTCCACCTCGGGTATATAGAAGCCAATGGCCTCGAAGCATCCGCAGCTGGTATGGGGATAGTTGAAAATGCTGTGAAGATAAACCCTGTCTACAGTTCCTCCGGACTTTTCATGGGTTACCTCGTTGGGACCGGAGTATTCTCCCTTAACCTCATCGATGAGCTCGCCCTTGGGTATCTCGAAGATTGGCCCATTCGGATCTATTTTGGCCGCTGCCCTTCCCTCGAACCATGATATGGAACCGCAGCTAGATGTTCTGCTGGGAGTTATAGTGCAAAGATGCTGGGGAGCGAAACTTTGACAGAGGGCGCAGCCATAAAAAACATCCACGTCTTCATCTCTCAGGCCGCGGAGACGAGAGTCACGTTTCTCATAAACTTCCCTGGCAGCCTCTCTGAACTTAGTGGTGGCCTCGGGATCGGTGTATATCTTTACCTGCATTTTCTCGATCATAGGCCACTCTGACTTGAATAGGTCTATGAGGACCTGGCCAACGTGTTTCAAGGTGAGGCCTTTTTTTGCGGCATCCTTGCTCACGCGGCACCAGATTATGTCCCTAGAGTTAAGATGCATATATCCCTGAATAAAATTCGAGAACTCATGGATTCGCCTCTCAAGAACCCCCTCGAGGTCCTCCTCCATGGATTTGCCCCCGACTTCTAAGAGAATTCCAAAGGGATATGCCTTTCCTTCCTCCATGTCCCCAATGTCAGGACCTTCGAGGAATACTTTACCGTCATCGATTTCATCCATGGGAACAACCCGAACCAGCTCCGCACCGAAGCTTTTTGGTCCGGCTAGATCCACATACATCTGGTTCTTCCGTATTCTCTCTCCTTCGTATATCAAACCGACATCAACTGGAACTTTCGAAGCCACCCTACATGCACCTCAATAATAATGATTTTTTATGATACTCGAGATTAACGTTATATATATTTTTTGCGTGCCTTTTTTTGCACGCTCTTAAATTCGATGTTTGTACCAAAATTTTCTTTAAAAATATCCATAGATATAGATGCGACGATGTTTGGAGAAGATATGGCAACCCTCAAGGCATGGTTTTTCAAGGCCCTCAGCGACAAGAACCGTATAATCATCCTTGAGGCGTTGACCAAGAATGGCTGGATGAGTGTCGGTGACATCTCTAAGATGACTCAGATAGAGCAGAGTACTGTTTCTCACCACCTAGGATTCCTACGCAACAGCGGTCTTGTCAAGACTCGTAAAAAAGGGAAACAAAATTTTTACGCCTTGAATGGAGAAACTGCAGAGAAGCTACTCTTTCTATCGGAGAATCATGTAAGATCAATGGCTGAGAAGGTTATATCTGAGCAGGCTTAAATCTTGGAAAAAATAGCCACTGAGAACAGCACCAAGATGAGCAGGCTGAGAAGGTGTGTCATCTCGGTGTGGATAAAGGGAAGGAATACGTCGCATCTATAGAAGAACACCGCCTCGAAAAATATGCAGTATTCCCTCAGGGCAAAGAGTAAAAATGCGACACTTAAAACGATGAATTTTCTCTTTTTGTATCTGAAGTAGGTGACAAAGGAAATAAACGCAAGGAAAGACACAAGGATAATAGTCCCTAAATGGAGTATTTTATGAATTAATACAGGCTCCATGACCTTTTAATTAGAAATTAACCTTTCATACTATTATTATATTCGATGTTTGTACCAAAAATTACTTAAATTCTAAAACTCAGGCCCATTCTTAGAGATGCGTGGCAAATCTTTGATAATCATCCTATTCTTAACCATCGGGTGCATGCAAGGCCAAGAAGAAAGTGTGAAACCGGTGAAGGTGACTCCTGAAGACCGCGACCCTATCGACGGCATGTATGTGGCTAAATATCCTGCATGGAAGGCGGAGATCGTCCTTAAAAACGGCTCGGCTGTGAAGTTTATGTGTCCTAAGCACATGTTTGAATACTATCACAATGTCAACTACTACATGGGTAAAGACCACGTGGAATATCTGAAAAGTCGTGAAGATGTGGCGGCGATGTTTGTTACAGATTACACGACCAAGAGATGGATAGATGCCCGGTCTGCCCACTACGTAGTGGACAGTGACATTAAGTCGCCTATGGGCGATGACCTCATACCTTTCTCCAAGAAGGAGGAGGCAGAGAACTTTATGATGGACCATGGTGGATGGATCACAACTTTTGACAATGTTGACAAGGAGTTGTTGAAAAAGCTGGAGTCCGCCCCAATGAAGATGGACATGGAAATGCCCATGAAATAAGATTGTTACCTATCCTGCTTATAATTGTTACTCAAATATATAACTATAAATATTCCCCTTTCTGAAACGAGTGACCATGCCTCTTATCGTCCTAGCCTTGGCCTTGACCTTGATATTGTCCGCAACAATCTTCCCATCAGCCTTTGCCGCCGAGCCCCTTACAGACATAGAGCTATCTGTGACCCCACAGGAGCCCCTGAGTTTTCAGCCTTTTACAGATAACAACCAACCGGCGAAGGTGAAAATCGTTGTGAAGGATGCTGCCACGGGCAGGCCCGTAAAAAACGCAGGAATAAAGATCACCATAGACCATAAGCGGGGCCGGGATATCTTGAACACTGGCTTCCCGTACCTAGAGGGTAAGAGAGTCCTAGGAGGAAGTTTCGTGGCCCCGAAGGGTGAGATTGAGTTCAGCTACATATTTCCAGTCAGAGGAAATTACGTCATAAAAATAGAGGCATTCCCGGCGGAGTCCTCTACCCATTTTTCCCCGGTGGAAGAGGAATTTAGGATCCATGTAAGAGAACACGGCTATGAGGTGAGGAACGCGATTATCCTAGGAGCATTCCTGTTGTTCTTCGGTGTCTTTATTGGTGCAATATACGGGAGGGCCAGCCTTGCAAGGGGATGGACATGAACCCCAAAATGCAGATGTGGGTCGTTACCATAGTCTTTCTGGTGTTGCTTTTAGCCTTCACCCTCCTAGTAAAATATGGCTTGATATAGAATAGAGGCGGAATAATGAGTGTGAAAAAAATCTTTGCCCTGGTCCTTCTGATTGTCTCCGTATCTCCGGCTTTCGCGGCAGAGCTAAGGGATATAGTCGTGGATTTCTCGACTAATCCAGATCCCCTGGTCGGCACCCCCACACAGCTTAGCTTTAGCTTTAAGGACCCTGTCACAGGGAAACCATTGCAAGACCTTCAGGTAAAGTTAGAGATAGTTATCGTTGAGGACGCCTTGAACCTTTTCTCCGGCAATTTTTACGTCCCCGACGGCAGGCTCGATATGACATATCACTTCCAGGACGCCACTGAGCACGCAATCAACTTGGTGGTTTCACCGGGGCATGGATCCGGGGAGCGGTTCCTGGTATCTAGGACTTTCCTGGTGGACGTCATGGTTCCTGAGCCTCCCACGCGGGTTTGGTTTAAAACCTTGCTGTTCCTCATGAGTCTCATGGTG
>JALUUU010000170.1 GCA_027021185.1 archaeon
ACGCTGCTTCGCACTTCCCATCTCCCCGCGGAGCCACTTCAGAAACTTGAGGAAAACACCTTCAAGGAACTTTGTGCTCCCAACGTGGATGTCGGATATGATGGTGAGCCCCAGGGGAGCCTCGCTCCTCCTAGGGGTCCGGCTGACGGGTATGTCCGGGAAAAGAATATCCCTGGCTATTATTATCTCACCGTTCCTGGAAACGCTCCCCACGACGCCGATCACCTCGTCCAGGACTATCTCCTTGGCTATCTCCTGGAGGTCAGGATCGTTGTTGAGGATGAGGACGGGCATAGATCCTGAGTGGTCCTCCACCTCAAGGATGACGTGGCCCTTCTTGCTCTTCCTTATGTCACTCACCATGACAACGAGCTGGACCTCGCTCCCCTTCTTGTTCTTAACCCACTCGATGTTGTAGGAATCCCTGAGGTTGTTTCTCTCCCGCAGGATCCTGGCCAGCCCCTCAAACCTGTCCCTGAAGTAGTCCCTGAAGGACTCGATATCGCCCTGGGTGAAGGACTTGCGGGTAATGTCCTTCTCGTCTTTGATGGACAGCTCTGCATCGTACTCCGCGGCCAGGGGAATCCGTCGGGGGCGGGAGGAGGGCAGAGAAGGCTTCCTGGTTTTGATGGGCCTCGCTACACCCCTCAAGAACTCTCTGGTTATCACCTCTGGGGCGTCCGCGCCCCCAGCGACTTGAGAGATTATCTTGTCCACTGTCTCATGGACATTCGGGCTTCTCTTAATCTCCTCCAGAGCCGAGGGATGAAGGTTTATATTGCTCTTCAAGAACCTGTCCAGGATTTCGCTGTCCTCCACGATGAGCCCCCAAACTAATAAAGCCTGGTTTGAGGAACCCTAAAGCTCGAGAGGTTTCTGAACCCCATCTCCTCTTCCAGGACCCTTTTCACCTCCGGAGGGGGTATCTCCATGCGTATCTCCTTGGTTCTGCCGTATCTCCCCTTGCTAACAACCCTAGAATTAAGGATCCCCAGTATGTCAAGCTCTGATATGAGATCCGATACGCGTCTCTGGGTAAGGGTGTCCATGGAGACATGCCTGCAGAGCCTCTTATAGACGTCGTAGAGCTCCCCCGTGGTTATCTTCCTATCCCCTCTCTCATCCAGGAGAATCACCGCGTAAAGGAGGAGCTTTGACTGGCTCGGAAGGGTTCTTATAGCCTCGATGATGTTGTCGGACTCTATTTTTTCATTGGCCTTTCTTACATGGGCCTCGGTGACGAACTCGGCGTTCTCCCTCTCAGCCACCTCCCCGGAAACCCTTAAAAGATCCAAGGCCTTCCTGGCGTCGCCGTGCTCCCTGGCAGCCAAGGCCGCGCACAGGGGAATGACATACTCACCCAAGACTCCTTCCTTGAAGGCCAGCTCTGCTCTCTGCTTCAGGATGTCCTCCAGCTGACGAGCGTTGTAGGGCTTAAAAACTATTTCCTCCTCGCTCAAGGAGCTCTGCACCCTGGGATCAAGGTAGTCGGTGAACTTAAGATCGTTGGATATGCCGATGAGGCTTATCCTGGCCCTCCTGAGCTCCGAGTTGATCCTCGTTAAATTATAAATAATGTCGTCTCCGTTTTTCCCCACGAGCTTGTCTATCTCATCCAGTAAGATTATAACTGTCTGCTTCTTCTTATCGATGGCCTCCTTGAAAGAATTATACACCTTATCTGTGGGCCATCCCGTGAAAGGAATGTTTTTGCCAAAGGCTTTAGACAGATTCGCCAGCACCCGATACTTGGTGTCGGTGATCTCACAGTTCAGATAAATGGTGTTGACGGGAATCCCCAGTCTTTTACTCGTCTTCTCGAGTTCTCTACATAAATACTTAGAGACAATGGTTTTACCTGTTCCGCTTTTTCCATAGATAAGAAT